>NZ_CAMVDO010000012.1 GCF_947166265.1 uncultured Fibrobacter sp.
AAATAAGGCGAATTTAACCTAACTTTAAACAGTCCAACTTCTTGGGTTCACTTCATTGAGGGGGTGATAAAACACATTACGAATGAGGAACTTTTCGAAATGTGTACGACAGAATTGGAAGAGTTACATCGTTCGATAAATAAGGAAATTCGAAAGGTTTGTAAAGATACAAATAATACGAATCTCGGTAATATCCAAACGCAGATTTCATTGTTTGAAGAAAAATTGAAGAATACTAAAGATAATCTTGAATCTAATAAGATCTATCTCGCTGACATATCTGCAAGATTAGATAATATCTACAAAGAACTCGAACAGCACCGAGATTCGCAAAAATATGAACAGCAGAGAAAACAATTGCGAACTGACAAAGTGGAACTGGAAGCTGAACTAGAAAAAAATATTGAAGAATTCTTTGGAGACCTTTGGTATGGATATTCTCTTATTACGCAAAAGTTGATTGATAGTGTAAAGGATATTATACGGCAAGAAGATTTGCCTTTGGGACTTACTGCAGAAGCTGTCGAACAGTTGCTAAAAAAAAGTGAGTGTATCTGCGGAAATTGTCTCGGTGATAAGGAACGAAAACTTTTGAATGCTTTGGTGACCAAACTTCCGCCAAGGAATATCGATAGTACGATTTTAGAAATGGCTCGCCATGCAGAGATTGATGCCGAAGATATGCGTGAGAAGCTATCCCGTTCGCATAACGGAATCAAAAGAGTTGAAAAAGATATTGGCAAGAAAAAAGATGAAATTGATAAAATATCGGGTTTGATCACGGATGGCGCAACAGATATGATTCGTGAATTAGAAAGAAATAGAAAGAATCTTGAAACAGAACGAGTAAACAAGAAGCTTGCAGAAGAAAGATACGAAAGAGATAAGACTCAGTATGAAAATACCTTGGCAACGCTAAAGGTTCAGAGCGAACGAGCTGGACGCATAAACAAGGATACATTGTATTTGACGCAAAAAGATAAGTTTACGGATAAATGTTTAAAGGCGATTCTTGCCATTGATGAATATAACAAGCGAATATCTCTTAAGCATATAAATAGCAAGATAAACGAGGCTTATTCAAGTCTCAGTGAGGACTATGATAGTCTTGGAAAGCGTCTTTATGTGATTCAATTTGATAAGGCTGACAAATATGGAATGGTTTCATATCTTCAAAGTCAATATGATGCTACTTATGCCAAATGGCAAGCAGATGGGACTCTTGCTTCATATCTTCACCAGCAAAATGACGAGGATGAAATCAAAGAGTTGATTATTATGAAGATTAGAGAGTCAAATTCTACAGGTCAGAGTAAAATCAATACACTTGCTTTTGCTAAGGCAATTCTAGATTATTCTAGTGAGGTTCGAGAAGGTGATACTACTCAACTTTCCAAATCTTATCCGTTTCTGATAGATTCCCCGTTTACGGAATTATCTGGCGGAAACCTGACGAAATCGGCCGAAAACATCCATACTTTTTCTAGCCAGCTTGTATTGATGATATCAGAAGATAGTCTTTCTGGAGTAAAACAGTATATCGAACCATTTGTAGCATGTTCTTATGAATTGCAAAAGAATGATGGCGAAAGTAATTCATCTTTGAAGGTATAATATGGCTATTAGAACAAATCTGAATTATCGTTTTAAGAGAAGCGCTGAGCATGAAGAAAGAATGAAGTATCTGGTTCACGACTTGAGACTGTTTCGTTCATATAGCCAAATTCTGATGGTGTCTGCAGTAATTGGCTATAATAAGGACGCTTTCAGTCCTATTAAGACTCCTGCTTCAGATACTGTTCAGATGACGACATTCCAAGAAAAAGATAGAGATGTAATTGACTTCATCGCTTTCGCATATAAAAAAGAACAGTCTGTTTTGAACAGTGATGAAAAGTATTCTATCTTTGAGGCTTTTGCCAATGGAGGCTTTCCAATATTATTCGATAAACTTGGGATCGATTTCCAAAATAGAGAAAAGAATAATCGTGTCGCTTTGATGAAAAAATATCTTTCATTACTTCTTGCGAATAAATTCTAATTGAAAATATGGCGGACGTATCTGAGTGCCAATACCTTCCTGACAGCTTTATAGGACAAGCTCAAAATGCCTGTAAGTTGTTGCTTTTTAAGTTTCTTTTGGACGAAACGTTGTTAGCAACATCTCAAAAATACGAATTGAGGTATGTTGCGGCCCGGATGATCTTTGATGCTTGGCCTATTTTAATAGAACGGAAATTATCATTTGGAATACAAGATAAGTTTCTTTCAGCATGTAAACATATTGAAAAAAAGTTAAATGCTACTGAAAGACCGTCAGTGTATTTAATTGATCAATGTTTAACAGAGGGTTTATTTTCACCGTTCCTAAATGATATGAAGTTAAATCTCTCGCGATTTACCTCTTGTTGGTTGGATGGCTGTTTTTGTCCATATAAATTGAGTAAAAATGAGAAAAGTTTGTATTTGGAAACAAAATCATCCTGGATAGATTATTGCTTTCCGTTGATAGAACATTGCAGAGCTATATTCTATGATGCGATGCTTTCTTTGCTCTGTAAGAGAAATAAGAATGTTGGTGATATCTCGGAATATTTGAGAAATTGCTTTGGGGAGCCTATTGTTTGTACAGTTTCTCAAGAAAAAAATGGATTACAGCAAAAAGGTTGTGTTGCCAATAAAAAAAATGTTGCTGGTGTATCCGAAGAAGATTATGATTGCTTGAAAACCATTCCCATAGATTTTCTTTTTCAAGCAAAAGACTGTATTGGAAGCTGCTCTCAGTTGCTGATTTTAGAAAAAATGCATCCTTGTGATATAAGTGTTGTTGCTGATGTATTTGATGCAGAGCGGTTTAAACGAAAATGGTTGGCGGATGTTGCTGATTTTGTGAAAGAGAATTGCTCAAAAATTATTTCTTTTTTTTATTATTTTTCTAACCCTGTAGAAATTCCGAATAATATGGTTGGTGATATTCCTTTAGGGTTGTCTATAAAAATGTTTCTTGAGGAATATATTGACCGAATAAACTTTAAGTTATCCCTTATGTCATTTAAAGGAACTGAAGGAAAACGAAAAAGGCTGGATTTTTTTTCGGTAATGTATGATGCAAGAAATATGGAACAAGAAACAATCTCTTCTTGGGCTAAAAAAAATAACTGCAGCAGAGAACGAGCAAGACAGCTTCTTTTGGGGGATGATGATATTGGACTAAATATTTGTGCCGAAATTTTGAAAGGATTGAAAACGACGAAAAATTTTTTAATAAATCCTTCTTTTCAAGCTGATTTTATGCAGCTTGAACTGTCGGAAGAATACGCTTTCCCGCAAGAACAATTTGATATAAAATATGGCATTGTTGATGATAAAACGAGACAATTTCTTTTTGATGTCACGGAATGGAAATGTAGTAATTCAATGCCCTCCTACATAGGATCAATTGTTTATCGAAACTGTGATCTAAAAAATGTGTATGAGGCCTTGTCTGATGTGCGAAAGCTCCTTGATGAAAAGATAAATCCGATCTCTTTAGAAGAAGAAATTGTTCCTCAAATAATGGACCATCTGGGCTTAGATAACCAAACGATGAATGTTGTTTGTGATGTTATTCGCAAGTCCGATTCTTTTGAAAAAGTTCTCTTTGATGATGGGAAAATTTTATATACTCTGAAATGGCAATACCTTTGTTCTGTTCCAAGCCGTTTGGCCAGGATCTTATATGATTTTAAGAAACCGACACATCTGAAAGAAGTTTACACGGAGTATAATAGACGTGCAAAAATATTCGGAGTCCCTGCTGAAGATGACCCAAATTGGTTTAAAATGCGTCCTCATCGCTACATAAAATGCGATGGTCGTTTAGGAACATGGGTGTTTTCAATGGACGATGAATCAGAGGAATCTTCCCAAATAGACATTCTCTCATTTCTAGAAGAATATATTAAGGAAAATAAAGGAATTGTCTATTTTGATAAAACCGTTGATTATTTGCGAAAATCAGGATATTCTCATACAAAAAACTCAATTCGTGTTTATTTAGGAAGCCTTTGTAGAACGGTAAAAAATACCTCTGGCAATGTTTTTGTTTACAAACCATGGGTAAATCATTTTGAAAATGTTGATGTTAGTACAGAACGGAATAAGGTGCAAAATAAAGCTATACCCATATTTGTAGAGACGATAAAAGAAAAAAATGGATTTGCTTTTTTATGGGAGTTGAAAGAGGCTTATTTTAAAAGAATTGGTGAAAATATCAGTGATAATACTGCAAAAGCAATATTGGAGAGAAAAAATGAATTATTTGTTAAGGAACGAATCAATGCGTCTAGAGTACGTTATGGATTGAAAGATCGTGAAGCTAAGATTTGCTTGTCGGAAAATCGTTCATCTCCTGAATTTCATGAAAAAATTCGGGAAAGAATAAAAAATATCCTTAAATTTACAGAAGGGCATTCTTTGAGAATGAATCTCATCACAAAAGATGTTTGTAAATTAGTGCCAAAAGGAAAACATTCCAACATAGTCTATACAATCATTCGGAATATGGACGATGTTGAAATGTATGAAGTTGAAGGAAAAAAATTTCTTAGGCTAAAAAATAATACGTGAATTACCGTTTTGAGGCTGCCAGACCATTTTTGTAGCCTAATGCGTATGCTTCTTGTGCGCTTTTGTGTCGCTGCGGACCTGCTTGGCTATCGTCTAAGTCTTGCATACATTTTTCGATATTTACGTTTTCCTTCCTTTTTAAACCGTCTTGATAACCGAGTTCATAAGCGCAACCGGCGCATTTATGTCGTCCAGATTTGTATTGTCCTTCACTAAGTCCGTTGAGAATTGAGGCTATGTTGGAATGATCTTTTTGACAAGGCATGTAAGAAGCTCCTGAAAATTTAAGTTTTTTTCATAATATATAAATATTCATGGGCGAGCAAAAGAAAATCATTTATTTTTGAACGCCATTTCTTTGTTCCAATACAATTGTGCTGTTCTTTTATAACAATTTCTTTTAGTGAAAAACCTGCGTTCATGAAAATATTCATCAGTTCAAATCCTAGTGGGTATAAAGTGCCCTTTTGACGTACATCACCAATCAAAAAAGCACATATTTTTCCCCTTTTTAAGACTCTGAATGCTTCCGCAGCTACGGGTTTCATTTCTTCGATGAATTTGTTGATTGGATATTGAGACAAATCATTTGCAAGTCCCTCGCTGTACTTTATGATGTCTGCATAGGGAGGGTGTGTTGCTATCAAATCAATGCTTTCTGTAGAAAGAAAAGATAATTTTTGAGCATTTCCTTTTCTGATGCCAATATGAGATTTTGATGAATAATCAAAGTTAACCGCTGATTTGCATAACTTAATTGCATCGGGATTTATGTCAACACCAAATGCATTGCGGTTTAGAAGTTTTGCTTCTACTAGAGTCGTTCCACTTCCGACAAATTGATCTAAAACAGAGTCTCCTTCATTAGAATAACGAATAATTAGATTTCTTGGTATATATGGGGACCAGTTGCCACGATACTTGTTAGTATGTGTTGCCCAAGAGCCTCTGTCAGGGAAACTCCAAATGGAAGTCTTTTCTAGAGAAAAGTTTTCAGGGGTTAAGTTGCAATTCATAATTGCCTTGAAATAACGAGAATATCCAATTGATCCAACCGCGAATAGTTGATGAACGTCTCTTGAAAGTGCTTTCACTACCTATGTTAAATAGGTTGCTGTTTTTCATAATTGAAACAATTTCATTTTGGTCAATGATGGAGTTTTGCTCAAGACAGCTTGTAAAGGTATTATAAAAGACTTTATGTTGCAGTATTTTTCCACAATAAGCTAATTGTCTTTTTTTGTAGGGTAATGAAAGAATTTTTCGGCCTTCATCAGTGACAGCATAAGGTCCTCCTGCTTGAATTTTTTTTATGAGTCCCAAATATTGAGCGGCATTTGTATAGTAATCTGTTTGACGGGCATCAAATGCGTATTTTTGTGTTATTTGTTCTCTTGTGTAAGATTGCATATTTAGTATTTCGCACAAGTTGATAACTCTTTCAAATTTGTCTGCTTGGGGAAACGCGATTTCAGGTTCTTTGGTAATAGATGTTGTTCCTAGAAGTTTGATGATGTCGTCTAGTGTGATGTCGGTATTTTCTATGGAGTATCTTTTTGATTTCACCAGTTTTAATGAATTGTAGACCATTTCGTCTTCAAATGTATATTCGTATAAAGAGAATACTCCGTTTGAATATGTTAAAAAAATAGGCTTGATTTTTTTTGTTAACCCCTTTTCCTGCCAAGTTCTATATGGATAATAAAGTTGTCTAATTAAGAAGTCGTCTGCAAGATCTCTTTTCGCTTCAATAATTGACAGATAATTTATTCCTTCATAAGCAGAATCTATTTCGATTTGTGATTTTTCTACTTCTATCGTGTAAATCTGTTCCTTGGTTCCTTTAATGTCGAAGGAAAATTTGCCAGACCCCATACGTCCGCATGCAGTGGCGTATAGTTCTTCATCCTCAAAAAAGTCACTTAATATCCCAGATGCAAAAGCCGCATTTATTGCCATGGTTTCGCTAAGAATATTTTCTTCGGTTATTGACTGAAGATAGTCTGGTAGAGAAAATTGCTGGATTGGGGCGTTGTTTTGTTCGAATTTATGATAAATGTTAAAATTTGAAATTATGTAATTTCCGCGAGAAATGGGCAAAATGGCTAATTTATTATCGCGAAAAATTTGAGGTAAATTAATGGAATGATCAAATTTAGACATTAAACGTGGTTCGCGCTCTTTTTTAATGTCTTTTGCTGATATGATAAAGTGTCCTTGCCGATTAATCTCTTCAAGGATGTTGAAACGTTCGAATAGAACATTCCATGCTTTGTCTATTTTGGTTAAATCACTCATAATTGGTTACGACGACTTCGTCAACTAGTCCTCGACGAGAGGCTATAGAATTAACAGATCTTTTTGCTTGAATTGTGTGAATGGTGTAATCTTTATACAGGTCTTTAATGAAGTTTGTTGCTGAATTTGACAACATAAATTTTACATTTTTTTTGTCAAGCTTATCGCAAATTTCCTTTAGCGATTCCTGTTGTTCTCGCCCAAAACCTCCTTTTGTATATCCAGTAAAACTTGAGGAATCTGAAATGGGATCGTATGGAGGATCAAAATAGACGAAAGATTTATTTGTCACATTTCTTAATGCGGAAGAAAAATCCCCATTAAGAAAAGTTATTTCATTATTGTTAAAATAATTGCTAACAGCTCTTAGAACTGGTGGGTTTACGATTCCGGGATTTATGTAATGTCCAAAAGGAGTGTTGAATTCACCAGCATTATTAACCCGGAACAAACCGTTATAGCAAGTCTTGTTTAAGAAAATAAGACGAGCGGCTTTTTGTATGTTTGTTCGTTCGTTGTAGGCTTCTTTATCTCTGTCCCAATCTCTAACATCATAAAAATGCTTTTCATCGTTAGGGTGCGTTTCTAGTTCTTGAATCAAATCTTCTACATTGTCTTTTATAACTTGATACATGTTGATCAAGTCTGAGTTTACATCATTAACTACCGCGTTTTGTGGTTGCAAATGAAAAAGCATGGCTGCACCACCAAGAAACGGCTCGTAATATTTTGTATAGCCGTCTTTGGGAAGGTACTGACTCAGCTCATTGATGATCTGTCTTTTCCCACCAACCCATTTTACAACAGGTGCGACGAGTAAGTTTCTTTTTAAATTAGACAGCATATAATCCCTAAGTTTTAAAGAAAATATAAAAAAATAGTGATTTGATTTATTTTCTTTCAAATATAATATCTTATTTTGTCATTTAGTGACATTTTGTGCACTTTTCGAGGGGCGATGTAGAACTTTCGTATTGAAAGTCCGTCCTTCGTTTAAATTTTTAAACACAGTTCCGTTTCGGTGGTCGTTTTATTAGTCCTTGTTGGGCGACTTATCCACATTAAAGTGCTACATTGCCTTTTGAGGTGGATAATACGTTTGTGTTGAAAAAGCCCCTCCTTCGATTAAAATTTAAACGTTAAACTCAAGTGCTGATTATTTTGCCGTTATTTGTCAGTAGATCTATTATCAATCGAGCCACAACATAAAATGCAACGAGCCTTTTGAATGTTTTATTACATAAAAAAGAGCCGTCTCCCCATGGTAGGAAAATTTTGGACTTCTTTGTGGTTCTCGGCAGAATCTTTGGGCGATTTATATAATTCGTAATATTTCTGTCTTTTGTTACTGAAATGTAGACACTCTTGCCTAGAAATCCGTTATTGTATAGATTGAAGACATGATGGGAAAAAGATTTGAAGATAATCCTGGCTGGAAGACCTTCTTAGAATTGCGTCAGCAGGCTCAATGTAGCGTTGCAGCTGGCATGAGCGATGCTGAAGTCGAAGCAGAAATTGCTGCATA
Source organism: uncultured Fibrobacter sp. (assembly GCF_947166265.1). NCBI lineage: Bacteria > Pseudomonadati > Fibrobacterota > Fibrobacteria > Fibrobacterales > Fibrobacteraceae > Fibrobacter > uncultured Fibrobacter sp. Next base: position 8,432 of record NZ_CAMVDO010000012.1, read on the forward strand.
TCGTTCTGGTCAAGAACAGAATGCGAAGTAATTCCGCATTTCTTTTGCCATAAATCTATTTGCGTTAGGGATAGTGACCCCTTGGGGCGGCGACTTGCTTGCAAGGCGCCGTTTTAGCAGGTAAGCGGCGAGCGGAGCGAAGACGGTTGCCGCTAAAATATAGCCCGGCCCGCGCAGTGGCGCGGGAAACGCCCTATGTAATCGGAGTAAGGAGATCCCCGCCTTCGCGGGGATGACATGTGAGGCGCAGAATGCTTTGGATGACGCGCTGCAAGCCTTACGGCCCTTCGGCGGGCTCAGGGACCTTGCTAGGCTTGTGGCTCATTGGCCTTGCTGGAACGGGGCTATTTAATAAGTTATAGTCAAATCCTATAACAAACAATAGTTAAATAGTATGCGTTTATGCCTTGACGGGGCGAAAATCTTATTCTATCTTAAAACCTACAAGATTGATAGGGAAAACAAAATGGTTTGTGAACCCTAAGCATTCGAAGGAGCGCCTATGATAAGTGACTGTCGAATGCCGAGAGGCATTCTGAAAACGAACTAGCCGAAAGTCTTACGTCCTTAAGGCTTTGCAGGTTAGAAAAACAAGCCGAAAAGGACACCCCAGAAAAAAAATTAGTGAGCAAGGGTCAGCGAAAAACCCGTTGCTTGCTGCAACCTAAAAGGAATTTTAACCATGACGACACAGAACAAGCTCCATTTTGAAACTCTTCAGGTTCACGTTGGCCAGGAACACGCAGACCCCACTAGCGACGCCCGCGCAGTACCTATTTACCAGACCACCTCTTACGTTTTCCACAACTCTCAGGACGCTGCAGATCGTTTTGCCCTGAAGGCCGGTGGTAACGTCTATGGCCGTATCAACAACTCCACTCAGGGTGTTCTCGAAGAACGTATCGCAGCCCTCGAAGGTGGCGTTGCCGCTCTCGCTGTTGCTTCCGGTGCCGCTGCTATCACCTACGCTGTTACCGCTCTTGCTCGCAGCGGAGACCACGTGGTTGTTCAGCGCACTGTTTACGGCGGTACTTTCAACCTGTTGCAGCACACGCTCCGCGACTTCGGTATCGAATCTACTTTCGTTGACACTCACGACCTCAAGAGCGTCGAAGCCGCTGTCAAGAGCAACACGAAGCTCATCTTTATCGAAACTCTCGGCAACCCGCATTCCGACATTCCGGATATCGACGCCATCGCTGAAATTGCCCACAAGAACAAGATTCCTCTGGTGATCGACAACACCTTCGGTACTCCGTATCTGATTCGCCCGATTGAACACGGTGCCGATATCGTGGTGCATTCTGCCACCAAGTTCATCGGTGGTCACGGTACGACTCTCGGCGGCGTGATTGTGGATAGCGGCAAGTTCGACTGGACCAAGAGCGGCAAGTTCCCGCAGTTCACCGAAAAGAACCCGAGCTACGGATTCCCGTTTGTGGCCGCCGGCCCCGCAGCCTACGCTATTTACGTGCGTACGATTTTGCTCCGCGACGAAGGTGCTGCAATTTCTCCGTTCAACGCATTCCTCCTGTTGCAGGGTGTCGAAACGCTTTCTCTCCGCCTGGATCGCCATGTGGAAAACACCAAGAAGGTTATTGAGTTCCTCACCAAGCATCCGAAGGTTACCCGCGTGAGCCATCCGAGCCTCCCGAACCATCCGGACCACGAACTTTACAAGAAGTACTTCCCGAACGGAGGCGGTTCCATTTTCACCTTCGACATCAAGGGCGGCCAGGAAGAAGCCTTCAAGTTTATCGACAGCCTGAAGATCTTTAGCCTGCTTGCAAACGTTGCCGACGTGAAGAGCCTCGTGATTCACCCGTACACCACCACGCACGCCGAACTTTCTCCGGAAGAATTGGCCGCCGCCGAAATTACCCCGGCAACGATCCGCGTGTCTATCGGTACGGAACATTACGAAGACATTATCGCTGACCTCGAAAACGGCTTCGCTGCAATCTAATTGTTTGCATTGAGTTTCCAGTTCCGACGGCGTTTTCACCATTAGGAAACGTTAGTTGGGCTGGATTCTTTTTTGAACGCCGTATTGGCGAAAACGGAGAGTATTAAATGATTGACTTCGAATATTATAATCCCGCAAAGATTGTTTTTGGCGAACACAGCGAACAGAAACTTCGCGAACTCTTGGCTGCATACGGCGTGAAGTCGCTCCAGCTTGTTTACAGCGGAGACTTTATCAAGACGCTCGGCATTTATGACGTGATCAAGGATGCCGTTAAGGAACTCGGGATTCGTTTTTCCGAAAATGGGAATGTGGTACCGAACCCTTCGATTGATCTGGTGCGCGAACTCGTGAAACAGGGCAAGGAAAACCAGGTGGACTTTGTGCTCGCGGTCGGTGGCGGAAGCTCCATTGATACGGCAAAAGCGGTGGCGCTTGGCATTCCCTATGACGGCGATGTGTGGGACTTCTTTGAAAAAGGCATCTCGCCCAAGCAGGTTTTACCTATTGGCGTGATCGCAACGACGGCTTCGAGCGGTTCCGAGACTTCGAACGCAGCGATTCTTTCGAGCGGTGAATGGAAACTCGGCTTTGAAGATGACCGGATTATTCCGAAATTCGCCATCATGAACCCGAAATACACGGTGGGCTTGCCGGCATACCAGACTTTCGTAGGAATCGCGGACGTACTTTCGCACTTGCTGGAACGCTATTTCTCTGACGAGAAAAATTCCGACACGACGGATTACCTGATTGAAGGCGCTATTCGTGCGTTACTCGTGAATGCGGACAAACTCTTGAAAAATCAGAAGGACGTCAATGCCCGTGGCGAAATCCAGTGGCTCGCGAGCGTTGCCCACGGCGGATTCCTGGATGCAGGGCGTCGCGCGGACTGGGGCTCTCACCGAATTGAGCATGAACTTTCGGCGCAGTACAACATCACTCACGGCGAAGGCATGGCCGTTGTCACCGTCGCTTGGACCAAGTACATGGCCGAGAAAAAGCCCTGGAGGCTTGCGCTTTTGGCAAGCAGGGTTTTCGGAGTAGATTCGTTCAACTACAGCGAAACGGAACGCGCTTATATTTTGTCAGAAAAACTGGCAGCATTCTTCAAGAAACTGCACCTCGCAACGAGCCTGGCAGAACTCAAGATTGACAACAAGGACTTTGACGCGATGGCTGCACGCGCAACGCGTAACGGCAAGGTCGGACACTACGTGCCGCTGGATGCCGCAGCAATCAAGGATATCTTGAAAATCGCGTTATAACAGAAATCTTCAACAAAAATCAAAAACAAAAACGGTGCTTACGCACCACAAGGAGAGTATAAACAATGGCAAGAGTACATTTAAAGCAACCGAATGAATTGACTGGCGAAGCAAAGGCCGCTTACGAAAAGTTGGAAGCTGCCGGTAAGGTGACCAACATGAAGCTGGTGATGCTCCAGGACTACGGTATCTACAAGGCATTCATGGGCTGGTACGACGCTTGGGAAAGCCTCGAAAAGACGGTGGGTCTGCGTGCGGCAACGATTTTTGCACACTCGGTTTCTACGACTAACGGCTGCCTTCTCTGCTCGCTGTTCTTCATTAGCGACCTGAAGGCTCTGGGTCTCGATCCGAACAACTTCGAAACTTCGGAAAACGAAAAACTTTTGCAGCAGCTCGGCCAGCAGATCGTTAAGGATCCGACAAAGGTTCCCGACGAACTTTTCGAAGGTCTTCGCAAGTTCTATACCGACGAACAGATTATCATTATCGTTGGTTTCGGCGCTCAGATGCAGGCGACGAACAACTTCAATTCTGTCTTGGGTGTCGACGTCGACAAGCGTCTGTTGCCTTTGAAGGAATTGTTCAAGCCGGCAACTTGGAGAGAAAATATCAAGTAATTTGTACTCTCCGTACAACCCGGCGCTCCTGGAAATACTCGAAGTCCATTTTCAGGGGCGCCTTTTTTTGAAAGAGGTATTTGCGATGAAGAACAACTACAAAGTTTATTTGACCGCCCTGCTCGCTTTTGGCTTTGCCCTGTTGGCCGGAGCATGCGGTAACGAAAAAGCGGAAAAACAGGAAGCCCCGCAGGCAGAAAAATCCCAGTTCAAGTTCGGTACTTTGGAACTCCCGATTTTGGACGGTTCCTTGTGCGGTGCGCCTTTCTACGTGGCTAAGGAAAAGGGATTCTTTGCCGAAGAAGGAATTGATGCCAAGTTGATCGCTGCCGATGGCGAAACGCGTAAGCTGGGCCTTAGCAAGGGCACTTATGCGCTCACGAATTCTGATTTCCAGTTTTTCCAGGCGATTGAAAACGGCGTCGATATCAAGATTGTCGATGGTATTCACATCGGTTGCATCAAGGTGCTTGTAAAGAAGGGTTCGCCCTACAAGACTGCTGCTGATTTGAAGGGCAAGAAGATTGCTGTCGATGAAATCGGTGGCACGCCGCATCAGGCTGCAAGCCTTTGGCTCTCGCTGGGTGGCGTTTCGACGAAGCCCGAAGATAATCAGGTGCAGTTCTTGCCTTATGCCGACGGTAACCTTGCGCTTGAAGCTTTGGAACAGGGCCAGATTGATGCCGCTGCCATTTGGGATCCGCTCGCTTCTGCTTACGAAAAGTCGGGCAAGGCCGACGTGATTATGGATGTGGCGAAGGACCCGGTGTTTGACGGTCGCTACTGCTGCTTCATTTATGTGTCAGCCAAGATTCTGAAGGAAGAACCGGCAAAGATTGCAGCACTCCTGCGTGCGATTCACAAGGCGGAAGCTTGGATTGCCGAACACCCCGAAGAAACGGTTGACATTATTGCCGAAGGCAAGTATTCCGAAATCGAAGACAAGCCGCTGGCTGTTGAACTGATTAAGAGTTACGTGTACACTTCGCTGGAACAGCGCAAGACTCTTGGCCGCGACGTGAAGGGCGACTTGCGTTACTTTAGCGAACAGCTCAAGAAGATTGGCTACCTCACGCAGGATCCCGACCAGTTTGTCGCGAACCTGTACGAAGAAGTCGATTTGAACAAGTAATCGAAATTCCTTGTTGCTTAGCGCCCGCAAGGGCGCATTTTTAAAAAATTTACGGAGAGTTGAATGAACATTGTTTTGACGATTTCAGGTTTCCTGATTGCCTTCTTGGTAAACTTGCTTTTTCCGCAGGTGGCCGAAAATGTGCGAATCAAGGAATATGTTTTTGGCGGGTTTAGAGTTGACGACAATTTGGCATACCGCTTAGTTTTGCTTGCCATTATTGCCTATTACGCGGTCTATACGGTGGTGCTGTTTGTCCGCAAGGCGAGTGCAGATAAGGTGGCAAAATTTTTCGCGGGCGCGAAGTTCCGTTTCGCGGTTGGCTTGGCTCTTGCGGCATGGGATATTCTCGGAACCAAGTTGCTGTTTTTGCCGCAGCCGTTCTTTCCGGGGCCTGCGATTATTATGGACGCCTTTATTGGCGATACCAAATTCATTTGGCAGAATACGCTTTACTCGTTGCGTCTTTTTGTAGCCGGATTTTCGGTGGGCGTGGTGACGGGTGTGTTGACGGGTGTGCTGATTGGTTGGTATCCGAAGGCTCGTTACTGGATTTTGCCGGTGCTCAACATTTGCGGCGTGATTCCGGCGGTGGCATGGATGCCTTTTGCCTTGACGCTTTTCCCGACTTCGTTTGCGGCGGCGACTTTCTTGATTGCGATTTGCTCCTGGTTCCCGGTGGCGACCATGACGGCCGACGGGGTGCAGGGTACGCCGAAGTCGTTGTTTGAACTTTCGCGCACTTTTGGCGCGGGGCAGCTGTACCAGATTTTCCATATTGCGATTCCCCATGCAATGCCGCAGATTTTTACGGGCATTATGACGGCGGCTGCGTTTGGCTTTACTACGCTCGTGATGGCCGAAATGATGGGGCAGCCGGGCGGTCTTGGCTACTACATTAACACTTCAAAAGTCTGGAGCGCTTATTACAAGGTGTTTGCGGCGATTGTCGTGATGGCTGTGCTGTTCTCGGCGATTTTGAAGGTGGTTGGCGTGGTGCAGCGTTATGTGCTTCGCTGGCAGAAAGGCGTTGTGCGATAGGAGGCTTTGATGACGGATATTTTAGATAAAGAAAAAATCTTGAAGATTCGCGATGTAAACCGCTCCTTTATCGATGAACGCACGGGCGAACCGCGACAGATTTTGAAAGATATCAATCTTTCTGTTTTTGAGGGCGAATTTATTTCGATTCTGGGTGCATCGGGTTGCGGTAAGACGACGCTTTTGCGCTTGATTGCGGGGCTCGATCCTGTTCAAGAAGGCAAGATTATTCTTGATGGCGAACCGGTGCATGGGCCAGATTCCAAGCGCGGTTATGTGTTCCAGCAGGGTTGCCTTTTCCCGTGGCTCACGGTAGAAGACAACATCGCGATGGGCCTTAAGATTCGCGGAGTCTACAAGCAGAATAAAGGCAAGGTTCACGAATTTATAGAAAAAATCGGTCTCGGCGGATTCGAGAAGAATTTTCCGCACCAGATTAGTGGCGGTATGGCGCAGCGCGTGGCGATTGCGCGTGCGTTGATTAACGACCCGGAAATCTTGTTGCTCGATGAACCCATGGGGGCGCTGGATTCGTTTACCCGTGCAGACATCCAGAACTTGCTTTTGGAACTTCGCAAGGAACGCAATACCACCATGATTTTGGTGACCCACGATATTGACGAAGCACTTTATTTGTCTGATCGTATCGTGATTATGACGCCGCGTCCGGGGCGCATTAGCGAGGTGCTTGAAATTCGCGACAGCTTCCCGCGTGAAAGAGGCTCGGCGCAGTTCCTGGAAAAACGCCGCAATATTTTGGAACGCTTTAATCTTGCACGTTCCAATACGGCGCCGGAATACGTCATTTAATCCAGATGGATTTGTTATCGGAAAAATTGATAACGAGCGCTAAAAACAATGTATTGGACAGCGACTAAAATCGCACCTATATTTGTTCACAAAATTAAGGAGAGTACTATGTCAAATAACGTTAGTTATGTGGCGGGAGAAAATGCCGCCTCATATGAAAAGGCACGAAAGTATAACCTGTTTTCTTTCGCGAATGCCCCCCATAAAGATTACAAGCCGTTCTTTGTAGACCATGCCGACGGTATCTACGTTTACGATGGTGCAGGCAAGGAATACATCGATATCGCTTCGGAACTGGTGAACGTGAATATCGGCTTTAATAACCGCCACATTATTGAAGCGGTGCAAAAGCAGGTGGAACGTTTGGCTTACATCGCTCCGCGTCATGCCTTTGCCGAAGCGGGCGAACTCAGCGAACTCTTGATCGAAAAGATTGCCCCGAAGAATTTCAAGAAGGTGCTGTTTACGCTGGGTGGCTCCGAAGCGAATGAATTTGCCATCCGTTTTGTGAAGGCGTTTACGGGCCGCGACAAGATTTTCTCGAAGTATGAATCTTATCACGGAAGCACTTACGGTGCGTCGAGCTTGACGGGCGAAAGCGAACGCGCTTCGCTGTTCCCGACGATTCCAGGATTCATCAAGTATCCGGCTCCGCATCTGTACGGCTACGACATTAAATTTGCGAGCGAAGAAGAAGCGACCAAGCATTTCCTTTCTCGCCTGGAATATCAGATTCAGCAGGAATGCCCGGAATCGGTGGCGGCCGTGTTCATTGAATCGGTCACCGGTTCTAATGGCGTTTATCTTTACCCCAAGGGATACCTGAAGGGTGTCCGCGAAATCTGCGACAAGTACGGAATTTTGATGGTGTGCGACGAAGTCATGAGTGGCTTCTTGCGCACGGGTGAATGGTTCGCCTGCCAGGCCGATGGCGTGGAACCGGACTTGATTACTTTTGCCAAGGGTGTGAACAGCGCATACGCTCCGCTCGGCGGCGTGCTCATTAGCGAAAAGATTGCGAATTATTATGAGGAAAACGCCTTTACCGCAGGGCTTACCTATAATGCGCATCCGCTGGGCGTTGCGGCAGCAATTGCCTGTATCGAAGAATATTTTCGCCTGGATGTCAAGGGCAATGTGAAAAAACAGGAACCCATTTTGAAGAAAAAACTTGCGGAACTCAAGGCGAAGCACCCCTCTGTGGGTGATGTCCGTTCTGTGGGCCTTTTCGGAGCCATCGAATTCAGCTACAGCAAAGATCATAAGGACGTGATTCGCAAGAATGCAGCGGGTGAACCTTTCCTTGGAAACTTTATCACGAAACTCCGCAACGATTACGGCATTCTCACGATGGGCGGCGGCTCCACGATTATTGTGGCTCCTCCGCTGATTATCAACGAGGCTCAGCTGGATGAAATCTTTGATCGTCTGGACAAAGCGATTAGCGAATACGCCGACGGTTTAATAAAATAATCATCTCCAATTCTATCATGGCGGACTCAATTGAGTCCGCTTTTTTGCATTAAACTGAAAACTAGAAGGAAAAACGCCCTCGATGTTTGGTAATTACATCGAGGGCGTTGGAGTGTGTAACAAAAGGAAACTAACTGTAGAATCTTACTGGACAGTGGCGGTGAAGCGCGCGGCGATGGCGACTTCAGAAACTTCTTTTTCACTGTAAGCGCTCAGTTGGATTTTGCTGCGCTTGCCAATCTTCTTGATAAGGCTCACAGTCCATGCGACGGCATCGGCGTCGGCCTGCAATTCGTCGCGGTTGGAGAGGTATTCAAGTTCGGCGTAGAGGCTGTTCAAAATACCTGCGGTCGGAATTTCGATACCTACGAAGAACGGAACATATTCAGTGCCTTGAACGTATTCGGGCTTGATGGCGTTTTCGACGGAAAGATTTTCGTCGTCGCCGGTGTAAATGTAAGCAACTTCGCCATAGATTCCCAAATTCTTGAGAAAGTAATAGCTTGCACGACCTGCGACGCGGTGGGTGACTTCGGCGGTATGCTGAATGGGATCAAGAACGTTGCCGCGGTAAGCGACGCTTACCTTGGCGTCCCCGAACTTGAGCGTTTCTTCGAAGCGGAGGTAGCCGGTGTCAAACTTGTTGTCGTAAGCGCCCAACAAAGCGGTGAAACTGGAGATACCCTTGTCGAATCCGAAGGCGACGGCGTCATGCTGGTAATCGCGAGCAAGGAATCCGCGCTTTGAAAGGTGCGGGTCAACGTAGGTACCAAAGTTACCAGCTACGGACCAGTCGGTACGGAAACGTCCGAATTGTGCACTGAAGTTGCCGAACGCAAGGTTCCATGTATACTTAGCATAGTAAGTATCGGCGCTAATTTTGTCCTGTGCGGTCTTTGTCACCTTAACCTTGCCATTTTCGTCAGTAGTGACATCAGTAACATTCTTGTTTCCAAAAACAGGGCTAAAGATGCGCAAGTTGATTACAGCTTCAAAGTTGTCGGAGGTGTATTTGCCACCCACGTTTGCGCGCAAGAAGGAATTGTCAAGAGTGTTGTCGGCGTCGTTGTCGTAAACAGCCTTGATAGCCTGGGCCTGAACGTTTCCGGTGAGCTTGAAGGCGGGATCTTCGGCCTTTGCTTCTTCAGCAAAAGAGTTTGCGGCGAAAATAGAAGTTGCAAAAACCGCAGTAGCGGCAATCTTCTTAAAATTCTGATTCATTATTAAGCTCCTTGGTTGTGGTTATTTTTTGTATTGTTCTTTTTTGTGCGCACAAATATAGAAGGGACTATGCGAAATGTCCAATACTTTAATCATATGCGGAGTTATCGGTTTTTGCTATAAAAAATCCCCGGTCAATGCCGGGGATGACGATGGTGTGCACCGACTGTTACTTTATCACAACTTTTCGGTACGTGTCGAATGCGGCCCACTTGCGGAAGAATTCTTCTCGCCTTGATTCTTCAGCTTCGTCGTATTCACGGAGGAGTTGCGATACGTCTTCGTCGGAGTGCACTTTGATTTCAAAGCCGCGTCCGTTGATGACAGGAACATTTCCGTAGCGGTACTGATCCGCTGCTGTGATTTCGGCGATGCGCTTGCCACGCACCTTGACGGCGGTGCTGTCGCGCAAAATGATGATGTCGAAATCATCGGGATAGTGGTAGCTTTCGCCTACGGTAGGAATTTCGTCACCTACGGTGTAGTGCTGCCTTACGGGCTGCTGCTTCACCACAGAAAGCGTTGCCGTATCGTAGAAAAATTCTTCGAAGATTTCTCCACGACCATGACGTTCGCCCTGCACGAATTCAGCCTTTTCGCCAGTGGCAATCTGCCTTTCAAAAAGGCCTTCCACGACGCCACAAGCCGATGTTGCATGGGTCACGCGGTCAATCAGAATCAGTTCGCCTAGGGTCTTGTGCTTTTCGAAAAGGTCTACGACAATTCCTTCGGCAAACACGATTTCGACTACTGCGATGCCGTTCTTGCTGAGTGTTTCAGCAGCCTGGTGGGCACCCGTGTTTACGTCAATCGCATACTCAATTTTAGTGAGTATTCCGGGAATCGTTTTCGTCCCGAGTTTTACAAGGTAGTCCTTGCCGAGCGAAAGCGGTTCGTCATCCATCCACAAGAGCGAAGCCTTGATTTTCTTGTAGCTCCCGATGTCAGTATCCTTAGCGAGTACGCAACCCCTTGAAACATCCACTTCGCGGTCTAGCGAAATAGTCACAGGTTCACCGGCGTGAGCCTCTTCCACGTTCTTGTCGCCGCGAAGGATTCCTTTGACGGTTGCTTTCTCGTTGCTGGGGAGGCTCGTAACCGTATCGCCCACGCGAATTTTGCCCACTTCGATTTGACCTTGGAATCCACGGAACGTGCGATCCGGGCGACACACGCGTTGCACGGGCAGGTAAAATCCCGCTTCCGTCTGCGTATCGTCTATATCAATGGATTCGAGATAATCGAGTAGAGCCTTGCCCTTGTACCAGGCAATGTTCTTGGATTTCACGGTCACGTTGTCGCCTTCGGTTGCCGAAAGCGGAATCACGTAAACGCTATGGAGCGAAAGTTCGCTGGCTAGCTCGTTGATTTGCTTCAGGATTTCTTCGAAGCGTTCCTGGCTGTAACCTACAAGATCCATCTTGTTTACGGCAAAGACAAAGTAGCGGATACCCATGAGCTTACAGATGCGGGCGTGACGGCGCGTCTGCACCAGAACACCCTGCGAGGCATCCACAAGAATCACGGAGAGGTCCGCAAAAGAGGCTCCCACCGCCATGTTGCGGGTGTATTCCTCGTGCCCCGGCGTATCTGCCACGATAAAGCTGCGATTGTCCGTCGTAAAGTAACGGTACGCGACATCGATGGTAATGCCCTGCTCGCGTTCGGCCATCAGGCCGTCCAGCAAAAGGGAATAGTCGATTTTTCCGCTGCGGCTACCGACTTTACTGTCAAGCTCCAGAGCCTTTTCCTGGTCGGCGTAAAGCAACTTGGAATCGTAAAGGATATGCCCGATGAGCGTCGACTTTCCATCGTCCACCGAGCCGCACGTAATAAACTTCAATAAGCCTTTCATTAGAAATATCCCTCCCTCTTGCGGCGTTCCATGCTGCCTGCGGCTTCGTTGTCAATCACGCGGGAAGTGCGTTCCGAAGATACAGCGCTCAGGGTTTCATCAATGATTTCGTCGAGCGTCGTGGCGGTCGATTCGATACCGCCCGTGAGCGGGTAACAGCCCAGTGTGCGGAAACGCACCGACTTGATTTCGGGAGTTTCGCCTTCGCGCAGCGGGAAACGTTCGTCGTCCACCATAATGATGTTGCCATCGCGCACCACGACCGGGCGCGGGGCCGCAAAGTACAGCGGAACAATATCAATCTTTTCGCGCTTGATATACTGCCAGATGTCCTTTTCGGTCCAGTTGGAAATCGGGAAAACGCGGATGCTTTCGCCCTTGTTAATCTTGGTGTTGTAAAGTTTCCACATTTCGGGGCGCTGGTTTTTCGGATCCCAGGCGTGTGCGGAATTGCGGAACGAGAAAATACGTTCCTTTGCGCGGGACTTTTCTTCGTCGCGGCGACCGCCGCCAAATGCAGCGGTAAAGCCGTACTTGTTCAGGGCCTGCTTCAAGGCCTGCGTTTTCATGATGTCGGTGTAGGCAGCACCATGGTCAAACGGGTTGATGCCCTGCTTGACGCCGTCTTGGTTGATGTATTCCAGCATTTCGATGCCGAGTTTTTTTGCGATATTGTCGCGGAACTCAATCATCTCGCGGAACTTCCACGTGGTGTTCACGTGCAGGAACGGGAAAGGCGGCTTTTCGGGATAAAAGGCCTTCATGGCTAAATGTAGCATGACAGAACTGTCTTTACCGATGGAATAAAGCATCACTGGCTTTTCGCATTCGGCTGCGACTTCGCGGATGATGTAAATGGCTTCGGCTTCCAGTTCGTCGAGGTGAGAATATTCGCTCAAATTAAATCTCCGTTTTTAATACTTATTCGATTCCTTGGGATCGATATCAATAGTCTTGACGCTTCCGTCGTTCAGTTCGAAAATCCAGCGCACGATATCGTTCTTTTCGCCCTTGACCTTTTCGGTATGCACCTTGCAGCCCTTGCCGCCAATGTCTTCGCCGAGGAAGAATCGGATGGCGTGAACGGGGCATTCCTTGATGCACGAGGTGCAACCCCAGCAATCTTTGGGGTACTTGATAAATGCCTTCTTGTTTTCGTTTATCTTGATTAACGTGCCGGGGCAAACGTCGTGGCAGCGCCCGCAACCGATGCACTTGCCTTGATCAATGCTGATGCTCATAGTTCCTTTGCCCTTCTGCAGTGAGTTCGCGCAAGATGATTTTGATTTCGCCGTTTTCGAGGCGCGAGTTTACGTACTTGCGGAAGTTTACGTTGTCTTTTTCGGGATAGTCGAGGTTCTCGGCGAAACTGTGCCAGCGGGTTTCGCGGCGGGCGGCCAGGTGCGCAATCACGCTCTTGCAGACCGTCAGGCGTTCCTTGAGTTCGTAGATGTACATGACTTCTTGCAGGTTGGCAGCACTCAATTCGTCCGTCAGTTTCTCGATGATTTCGATTTCCTTTTTGGCCTGGTTCAACTGATTCTCGCTGTAGCGGTAACCCGTCTTGATTCCGCCTGCATAGGAATCCATGACGGTCTGCATCGCTTCTTCGAGATTCTCTGTGGTCTGCGGACCTTTTTCGTTGGAAAGGAATTTCTCGATTTTTGCGATGTGATCAGCAATCTCTTCTTCCTTAATGGTTGCTTCGGCAGGCTCAGCAACCTTAAATTGCACGTCAGGTCCCTGAGCTTGCCGAAGGGCCGACAAACTCTCTATATATTCCGCCGCGCTTTTCGCCGCAATTTCACCTTCGGCAAGAGCCCCTGTTACGTACTTTTGCGGGGCACCTCCGGCCACATCGCCTGCAGCATAAAGCCCTTGAATGGTGGTGGCACGCTTGGTATCGACCCAGTAACCGCTCGCGGTGTGGCCGCCTACGATGTAAGGTTCCGTCCCTTCGATTTCGACATCCGCCTTCGAGGGCAGTTCATTTTCAAGCCAGCGGATGGTCTGCGACGGAGCCATGTTCAGGTAAGCCTTCAGGAGTGATTCTTCCTGTTCAGGCGTAATCCCGACGGTGCGCAAGTAGCACGGGCCGCGGCCTTCCAGATTTTCGGCCACAGTTCCGTAAACGCGTTCAGAAGTAGAAATCCCGTACTTTGTCTCGTAAACTTCGCCAAGGGAATTCACCTGCTTTGCGCCAACGCCTTGCGCAAGTGTTCCCGTAGGCGCAATCGTATCTTTGCAACGTAGTGCAATAAAACGCATTTCGAAGGTTGTCATCTCGGCGCCGTGGCGGATTCCCATGGCGTAACCTGCGCCTGTATTGAAGGGCGGATACCACATTTTATGGCGTGAAAATCCCGGATTGTTCGGGCGGTAAAGCCCCGCGGCACCACCTGTGGCGATAATGACAGCGCCCGCTTCGATGGCGTAGAATGTATCGTTCTCGATTCCGAAACCGAATGCACCGTCAATCTTATTGCTATGTACCGAGAAATCAAAAATGTTCACATGGTTCAACACGGTCACATTGGGGAGCTTCTTGACGGCATCGGCCAAAATCGGCTTGATGTTTTCGCCGTTGATCTTGATGTTGCGATTTCCTCGCGTCACATATTTGCCATCTTTGTCTTTCAAGATGACAAGCCCCAACTTTTCCAGATGCGCGGTGACTTCGTTGAACCTTTCTGAAATAGTGTACAATAGGTCTTCGCGAACAATGCCGTCGGCGTCCTTCTTTGCATATTCCACGTAATCCCTGGGCGTGCGGCCTTCGGTAATGTAGGCGTTCAAGGCATTTACGCCAGCGGCCAGGCAGCCGCTGCGCTTGATATTTGCCTTTTCGACGACAAGGATCTTGAGGTTCGTCGCATCTTGAGATGCATTTTGTGCGGCGGTAATGGCCGCATAGCAACCTGCCGTGCCGCCACCAATAATCAACAGGTCTGTTTTAAGTCGCTCTATTTTCATTTGCCGTTATAAGCGTCTTTGATTTTTTGCGCGAATACATCGTGGCCAATGCGGTCGATGGTATATTTGAATCGTTCGCTGGGTTTTGCATTTTCGGCAAAGAACTGAATTGCTGCATCACAGACATCAAGCAGTTTTTGCTTGTCATCGATAAAGGGGATAATCGTTTCGCCCTTGTTGATGTTGTTGCCGAAAAGGCCGCCGAAAGAAACGATGTAGCCGTGGGTATGTTCCCAAGCGTCGGTGGGGCATGCCTTGTAGCAACGCCCGCAGAAATTGCACTGCGAGTCATCGAAAATCACTTTCTTGTTTTCGATTTTGATTGCACCCTTGCGGCAGCTCTTGGCGCAGAGTCCGCAGCCAATGCACTTATCTTCGATCCACTTGACCTTGATACCGCCCTTGATACCGACGTCGTTTTCTTCGGCCTTGAGGCAGTTGTTCTGACAACCGGTCACACCAAACTTAAACTTGTGCGGGAGTTCTCGGGCAAAGTAACGATCGTCCAGTTCCTTGGCGATGGCATAAGTGTCAATGCATCCGCTCGGGCAAACGGCTTCGCCCTGACATGCCGTGATAGTACGCACGCGAGGGCCGCAAACGCCAGGTTCCACGCCTCCTTCGGCAAGGGCAGCCTTCACGTCGTCTACATTCTCCAATTTGATAAATGGTATTTCGACGCTCTGCCTGGAAGTCAAATGAGCGTAACCTTCGCCGTATTTTTCGGCGACTTCGGCGATCTTTGCCAATTGCGTTGCCGTGAGGTTTCCGCCCACGACGCGCACGCGCAGCGAGAAGTTGTTCTTCTGCTTTTGGCGCATCCAACCGCCCTTTTTAAGAGTTGCATAATCTGTTGCCATATTTTGTGTCTCCGTTTTTTATTACACCCGCATAGTTCGGCGAAACACACCAACTAGGGCGGGCATCTCCATTTAAATGTTTTTGATTGCCTGTTCAAAATCTTCTTTGAGATCTTCAATGTCTTCTATTCCGACGCTTACGCGGACTGTGCCTTCAAAAACACCTGCATTTTCTTTTTGTTCTTTTGTACCGTGCGTATAGATGGTACTATCCGGATGAATTACTAACGTGCGTAAATCACCGATATTTGTAGCTATAGAAGCGTATTTCAAATTGTTAATAAGTTTGAAAGCTCTTTCTTTATTGCCTGCATCAATGGTGAAAATCGCACCACCCTTTCCGCCCAGCTGACTTTGCACCAAGCTGTAATAGGGGTTGCTTTTGAGAGCGGGGTAGTTGACCGAAATTCCTTCGAATCCCTGCAAAAATTCAGCCAGCTGCAAGGCGTTGGAACACAAACGTTCCATACGGAGCCCGAGCGTTTCGAGTCCAAGCGCATTCAAGAAAGAGGTATTGGGGGCCACGCAGCAGCCCACGTTACGCCAAATGCCGTTGCGAAGTTTTGCAAAGTAGGCGAACTTTCCAAAACGTTTGTATTCTTCAAGGCCTTTAAAACGCGAATAATCCCAGCTGAATTTGCCACTATCGATAATGATACCGCTGATAGCGCTACCATTGCCGTTGATGTACTTGGAAGAAGAATGTACAACGATATCTGCGCCAAAATCAAAGGGATGTATAAGGTATGGAGTTGCCGTGGTGCTGTCGACAATAAACGGAACCGCATGTTGGTGAGCTATGTCTGCGACACTTTGTAAGTCGACCACATTCAGTTTCGGGTTGCCAATAAGTTCGGTAAATACGGCTTTGGTCTTTTCATTCAGTTGGGCACTCACTGTTTCGGCGGTGACTTCGGTAACGAATCGCGTTTTGATACCGAAGGCTTCCAAATCATGGAACAAGTCGATTGTGCCGCCAAAAAGGCCGGTGCTAGCAATGATTTCGTCGCCTGCTTGCAAAATGTTCAGAAGCGAAATAGTTACTGCGGCCATGCCCGAAGAACATGCCACGGCACCGATTCCCTTTTCAAGGGATGCGATGCGGCGTTCAAAAGAATCGGTTGTAGGGTTCCCGATGCGAGTATATGCAAAGCCAGGAGCCTTGTTATTGAAAACGGCCTCAAGTTTTTCGGCAGATTCTTGCGAAAAAGCGCTTACCTGGTAAATGGGTGTAAGTGTAGAACCGCTACATCGATCACTTCCAAAATTCTGATGCAATAAGGTTGTGTTAAAATTCATTCTCCAACTCTCCAGGCAAAAAGGTATTAGTTACGAAGCCAAATATAAAACGCGACTTGCATCGCGTCCAATACTTATTAAATATGACTTTTTATAGGTAATTTTTATATCACTACGACAGGTTCGCGTAGAGACTTGTTTTCGAGTAAGAAAGCGCTCTCGCCGACGGTTACAAAGATGCGGTAAATGAAAATATCAACCTTTTCCCCTACGGATATGCCGGGCTCATCAAAGCTTCGCCTTGCCGTAAGAGTTTCGCCGTTCACGAGAACCGACAATTCTATACCGCTACCACGGAAGGCGACATCAGTCACGACCCCTTCTTCGGCGGAATTCTTATATTTCTGCACTTCCGTTTTCTTGGTGACTTTCACAAATTCGGGGCGCACAATGGCTTGCTCTGCACCTTCGATAGCATCAAAGCGACGGAACTTGCTGTAATCCCTGAAAATGCTGGGTTGTCCAAAGAAAGAAGCGACGAAAGCGGTTTTGGGTGAACTGTATACATCGAGAGGCTTGCCTATTTGATCAATACGGCCCTTGTTCATGATGATGATTTCGTCGGCGACTTCGATAGCCTCGTCTTGGTCATGGGTTACAAAAATGCTCGTGACGCCGAGTTTTGCAATCATTTCTTTTAGCCAATGGCGGAGTTCCTGACGAACCTTGGCGTCAATTGCTGCAAAAGGTTCATCGAGCAAAAGTAACTGCGGATTTGGAGCGAGCGCACGTGCAAATGCAACGCGTTGGCGTTGCCCACCCGAAAGTTGGCTCGGATAGCGATTTTCGAGCCCTTCGAGGCCAATCAACTTGACAAGTTCCGCGACACGGTCCTTGATTTCACTATCGGATTTTTTGAGCACTCGAAGTCCAAAGGCGATGTTTTCAAAAACCGTCATGTAACGGAACAAGGCATAACTCTGGAACACGAATCCGATGCCGCGCTTACTGGCAGGCACATTATTGATTACTTTGCCGTCAATAATGATATCGCCGTTGTCAGGTGTTTCCAGTCCTGCAATCATACGGAGAATTGTCGTTTTGCCTGAACCGCTCGGGCCCAGTAAACCAATCAGTTTACCCTTTTCGATACCGAAGGATACATTATCAGACGCCTTGAAATTTCCAAAATGCTTATTGATGTTTTTTAATTCTACGTACATACACTCTCCTACGGTTCAACCTTATTTTTCTTCTTTCCGTTATATTCGATCAAACTTCTTGCAATCAGAATAAATATTGCAAGTAGTACCAGAATTGACGCTACCGCAAATGCGGGCACATACTGGAATTCATTGAACAAAATTTCTACATGCAGCGGGAGTGTATTGGTCTTGCCGCGCAAATGCCCCGAAATCACCGATACCGCACCGAATTCGCCCATAGCACGCGCCGCGCAAAGCACCACGCCGTACAAAAAAGCCCACTTGATATGCGGGAAAGTAATTTTCCTGAAAATGGTAAATCCTTTCGCTCCCATTAGCGCCGCAGCCTCTTCTTCGTCGTTTCCACGGGCTTCCAGAACCGGAATCAACTCGCGAGAAATGAACGGAAACGTCACGAAAATCGTTGCAAGCACAATTCCCGGCACTGCAAATACAATCTTGACATCCCATTCCTGCAACAGTGGAAAAATCGGGCTTTGACGACCGAATGTGAGCAAGAAAATCAGGCCTGCGATAATCGGCGAAACTGTTACTGGCAAATCAATGAGCGTCGTAAGGATTTTCTTGCCCTTAAAATGGAACTTGGTCAGCGACCATGCTGCACTCAGCCCGAAAACCGTATTGATCACTACTGCAAGTACGGTTGCCTCTAGCGTGAGCCAAATCGCCTTGACAGTGTAGTTGTCCGTTACCGCCTTCTCGTACACGGCAAAGCCCTGCTTAAAGGCCTCGGTAATCACTGTGATCAGCGGGAGTAAAAGCATAAGCACCACGAAAATGATGCTGATTCCTATTAAGAACCACTTGACAAATTTCGAAGATTTTGTTTCTTTATACATCAAGAGCCTCCCTTCAAAATCCGTGCATTTCTACTTTGGATCAGGTTCACCAAGAATAGCGTTACGAATGAGGCTACAAGCATTACAAGCGCAATGGTTGTCGCACTGGCGTAATCGTATTCCTGTAATTCCGACATAATGATGAGCGGCACGATTTCTGTTTCGAACGGCTTGTTGCCCGCGATAAAAACCACACTGCCGTATTCACCTAGGCAGCGCCCGAAGGCAAGCCCGAATCCTGTTAAAGCGGCAGGAACAATTTCCGGGAAAACAATTTTCCAAAAGATTCGGCTGCGAGATGCCCCTAGCACGCCTGCGGCTTCTTCGTAAGCGGGGTCCAGTTTTTCGAGTACCGGCTGCACCGCACGAACCACGAACGGAATGCCGATAAACACTAATGCCACTGTAATGCCTACCTGCGTAAACGCAATCTTTATGCCGAACTTTGCAAAGAATCCGCCCACAAGCCCAGTGTCGGCTGTAAGAGCAGTAAGTGCGATGCCCGCCACTGCAGTCGGCAAGGCGAACGGGAGTTCTATCATGCCGTCAACCAGGCGCTTGAGCGGAAAACTGTACTTTACCAGCACCCACGCCAACACAATGCCCATTACCGCATTAATCAGCGATGCCACAAATGCCGTCACGAAGCTCACGCGAAAACTAGACAACACTCTATCGCGCGTAATTGTCGCGATAATTTCGTCAAGGCTCATGTGGGCCGTGAATACCACTAGCGATGCAAGCGGAATAAGCACCACGATGCTCAAGATGGCAAGCGTGATGCCTGTAGTCAGGCCGAAGCCTGGTATGACACTTCTATTCGTTCTTTTCATTTACTTCTTTTCGTAAATCTGGTCAAAGATGCCGCCGTTGGAGAAGTGCGTGCCCTGAGCCTTGTCCCAACCGCCGAAGTAGCTGATGTCAATCAGGTTCACGTTTTGGTCGAATTCCTTGTACTGGTCAAGAATAGCCTTGTTGGAAGGACGGTAGTGATTCTTGGCGGCAATGTGTTGGCCTTCATCGCTGTAGAGGAAGTTCAGGTATTCGGTGGCAAGTTCGCGGGTGCCGCGCTTGTCGACCACCTTGTCCACGATTGCGACAGAAGGTTCGGCCAAGATACTCACGCTAGGAATGACGATTTCGTAGTCGTTAGGATAATCCTTGAGCGAAAGGAAGGCTTCGTTTTCCCAGGCGAGCAAAACATCGCCCTGGCCATTTTCGATGAAGGTTGTCGTAGATCCGCGAGCGCCGGAGGCGAGTACGAGAACATTCTTGTAAAGCTTCTTCACGAATTCCTTGACCTTGGCTTCGTCGCCATTGTACTGCTTTTCGGCCCAAGCCCAAGCGGCAAGGTAGTTCCAGCGTGCGCCGCCAGAGGTTTTCGGGTTCGGCGTGATGACTCCGATGCCGTCCTTCACGAGATCGCCCCAGTCCTTAAGGTTCTTCGGGTTACCCTTGCGAACCAAGAACACGATGGTCGATGTGTAAGGAGCGCTATTCAGCGGGAATTCCTTGACCCAGCCATCTTCGATAAGGCCTGCGTCGCGTACGGCGTTCACGTCGTATTCGAGGGCGAGTGTCACCACGTCGGCTTCAAGGCCGTTGGCCACTTCAAGGGCCTGCTTGCCGGAACCGCCATGGGACTGGGTGATTTCCACATCCTTGCCGGTCTTTTCTTTCCAGTGCTTTGCGAAAACTTCGTTGTAGTTGGCGTAGAGTTCGCGGGTCGGATCGTAAGACACGTTGGTAAGAGTCTGCTTTTCAACCTTGGCAGAAGATTCGCTTTTCTTTTCGTCAGAAGAAGAGCATGCGCTAAAGCCAATAGTTCCTGCAATCAGGAGAGTTGCCGCAACGGCGGACTTGACAAAATTCTGATTCATTCTTATACCTCGCTTGTTTATGTTTTTTTGTTTGTTGATTTTATTTGTTTTTTTGTGCGCCGAAATATAGAACTGGAAAAATCATCTGTCCAATACTTTGTTTTTATGCGGATTTATAGATTTTTCTTATCGGAAAACACGATGGACATAATTTTCATTTTAAAGGTCGTCACGAAGAAGCGAAAAAAATGTCCTCGACACTTGGCTGCGTCGGGGACATTCGGCTTTTATGGCTTTATCGGTTTTATTCAATAACAAGGCCTTCGTTCGTGGCGTTGTCGCCTTCGATATGGAAGGAATTCAATACCGGATTTTCGCGGTCCATGAGCGAAAGAATTAAGTAGCTTGCCGATGAATCGTAAGCCAGGCGCTTGTCTTCTTGCGACGGGCGTGACGGCGATTCCGGATGAGAATGCCAGTTGCCCAGCGGTTTCAGCCCCTTGGCGCGAATATCCTTGATGGCGGCCAAGTGTTCCTTGGGGTCAAGCGAAAAATGCTCGTTGGAATGGTCGATGTTTGTAAGCAGATACACTTCGCGAATCACCTTTCCTTCGGCAGTCACTTCACCCGCAACCAGACCGCAGGCTTCTTCCGGCAAGTTCTTTTCCGCATGCGCCAGGATTTTTTCGTAGTTGTCCTTTGAAATGGAAATCATGCGTACCGCCTAGTGTTTGAGATCGCAAACAGCCTGTTCGTAGTCAATGAGCTTGGTGATGGTCGGGTGCGTGCCGCAAACGGCGCAGTCTTCGGTATGGCTCGGGAGTTTTACCTTGCGGAATTCCATGGTGAGCGCATTGTAGGTGAGCAAGTAACCTGTAAGCAAGTTGCCCACGCCCAAAATGTACTTGACGGCTTCCATTGCCTGAAGGCTACCAATCACGCCTCCCATCGCGCCAATGACGCCCGCCTGCTTACAAGTCGGCACCGCATCTTTCGGAGGGGGTTCCTTGAATACGCAGCGGTAGCAAGGTCCCTGGCCCGGAACGTATGTCATCAGCTGGCCCTGGAAGCGGATGATTCCCGCATGGGAGAATGGTTTCTTTGCCATGACGCAGGCGTCATTGATGAGGAACTTCGCCGGGAAATTGTCGGTCCCGTCGATGATGAAATCGTAATCCTTGATGAGGTCGAGGATGTTGTCGCTCGTGACGAAGGTATGGTAAGTAATCACCTTCACGTCAGGGTTCATCGCTTCCATGGTTTCCTTCGCGGATTGTACCTTGGGTTTACCCACATCCTGCGTGGCGTGTATTATCTGGCGCTGCAAATTCGAAAGGTCAACCACATCGGCATCTACAATGCCGATGGTGCCCACACCTGCGGCGGCAAGGTACATGGCGACAGGAGCGCCAAGGCCTCCCGCACCAATCACGAGAACCTTCGCGTTCAAGAGCTTTTTCTGGCCCTTGGCTCCCACCTCTTTTAGGATAATGTGGCGCGAGTAGCGTTCAAGCTGTTCGTTGGTAAAAGCCATTAGCAGCCGCCTCCCATAAAGTAGAGGAATTCTACGTTATCGCCGTCCTTGAGCACCGCTTTATTGAATGCTCCATTTTCGATAAATTCCTCGTTTACAGAAACAGTAACATAGAGCGGATTGTCTACCTTTTCGGCTTCAATCAATTCTGCGACAGTAAGGCCTTCTTTATATTCTTTCTTGTTTCCAGCAACGGTAATAAACATTTTAACTCCTTGGTTATTCGCCGACTTTCTTTACGATGAGCGTGTAGGTTCCATCTTGGTTGTCGTCGAGTTTGAGAATTTCGTGACCTTCTTCCTTGATGCTGCGCGGCACATTTTGCACCGGCTCGCCATCATTCAAGCGGACAGAAAGAATCTGGCCTTCGTCAAGTTCTTCCAGGGCGACCTTCGCCTTCACGAAAGTGGTCGGGCACACGACATCGGTAATGTCGATGGTATCGTCAATTTTAAAATCTGCCATTGTTTGTTTCTCCGTACATTATTGTTTAATTCTTGCCCAAATATAGAACGGCTTTTTGCCCCTGTCCAATACTATCTTTTTATGCAGAATTATCAGTTTTTCCTATAGTAGTTTCAATCCGAATACCGAAATCCGAACTCCTAATTCTGAATTAAATAATATAGTACCACACGTCGCTTTGCTTGAGTTCTTCAGTTTTGTGCGTTTTGTCGGTAGACACATAATCCATTTCAAGATTTTTCATGCTTACGCGGGTGTTTGCACCTACGGAGCTTGTGATAAATGCATTGCCGCCAATGACTGCATTTTCGCCCACGATAGTGTCTCCGCCGAGAATGGATGCCCCTGCGTAAATAGTGACATTGTCTTGAATGGTGGGGTGGCGTTTTTTACCGGAAAGCTTTTGGCCACCTCTTGTCGAAAGTGCGCCCAAGGTTACGCCCTGATAAATTTTCACGTTTTTGCCGATAACGGCGGTTTCGCCAATCACAATGCCCGTGCCGTGATCGATAAAGAAATACTTGCCAATGGTTGCACCAGGGTGAATGTCGATGCCCGTTTTGGAATGAGCATATTCGGTCATAAGACGAGGAAGCACAGGCACATGTAAAAGATAAAGTTCATGAGCAATACGGTAAATCGTTGTCGCCATAAGGCCAGGGTAAGCAAGAATGATTTCGTCAAGGCAGCCGGCAGCAGGGTCACCGTCGTAAGCGGCGTGCAAATCGGTTTCCAGAAATTCGCGGACCTGCGGAATATTCGCGAAGAATTCCTTGCAAATACGGTAGCTTTCAATCTTGCGTTCTTCCGATGTCATTGTGCCACGCAGTTTGCAATAATCCAAAGCGATCGCTACCTGCTTGTGAAGGTGGTAGAATGTATCTTCGATAATGACCGCGAAACTGTTTTTTGGATTGTATATCTTATGTGTGCGGTCCCTGAAATGCCCGGGATAAACCACCCTGATCAAGTTCTGTAAAATTGACTGGATCTCGGCCTGGTCGGGTCGATTATAAATATCGATATTGTCAATATGCTTATTGCCGTTGTAATCGTCGAAAATAGTTTGTACGGCTTTTGCTACTTCAGATTCTTGGATAAGTTCGTGCATAAGTGTGTGTGATGTAAGGGATAATTTTAGACGAAAGACGAGAGACGAAAGACGAGAGAAAAGATTTGTTTAAACATCTCTAGTCTCTCGTCTGTAGGTGCGAAGCGCCGTTCTTTCGTCTAACCTACGCGAACGTCTTCAGCGCCCTCACGAGTGCGTCGATGTCGTCCGGAGAGTTGTACAGCGCAAGCGTCGGGCGAACGGTTGTTTCGTAACCGAAATGCCTGAGCACCGGCTGTGCGCAGTGGTGACCTGTACGCACGGCAACACCGTAGGCGTCGAGCCTCTTGCCCACTTCTTCGTCGGAATAACCGTCGAGTTTGAAGGCGAGAGCAGAAGCCTTGTTGAGTGCCGTACCTACAAGGTGCAGACCCTTGACGGTCTTCAGTTCCTTGAGGCCATACTGCAACAGTTCATGTTCCCAGCGGAATACGCAGGGCATCCCGATTTCGGAGAGGTACTGGAGAGCGGCACCCAAGCCAACAGCGTCGGCGATGCTTCCGGTTCCTGCCTCGAACTTGTTCGGGATTCCGTTGTAGATGGTGCGTTCGAAGGTCACGTCGGCAATCATGTTGCCGCCGCCGTGGTACGGGCGAGCCGCTTCGAGCAATTCCTTCTTGCCGTAAACGACACCGATACCGGTCGGGGCAAACACCTTGTGTCCGGAGAACACGAAGAAGTCTGCGTCGAGGGCGGAAACATTCACCGGAATGTGCGCGATAGACTGTGCGCCGTCAATGAGGATTCTCACGCCGTGCCTGTGGGCAATGGCGATGAGTTCTTCAATCGGGGTCACGGTTCCGAGCACGTTCGAAACATGCGTCACAGAAACGAACTTGGTGCGCTTCGTGAATAGCGCCTCGTAATCGTGCAGCTTGAGCTGGCCGGTGGAATCGCAGGGGATCACCTTGATGATTGCGCCTGTTTCTTCGGCAATGAGCTGCCATGGCACGATGTTGGCGTGATGTTCCAGGATAGAGACGATGATTTCATCGCCCGGCTGGAGGGTCGGCTTCACGTAAGCATTCGCAACTAGGTTGATTGCCTCGGTGGTACCGCGCACGAATACGATTTCCTGCGAAGACGGAGCCCCGATAAAGTCGCGCACGATGTTACGGGCGTTTTCGTAGGCATCCGTCGATACGGCCGCGAGCGTATGGGCACCACGGTGCACGTTGGAGTTCTCGTTTTCGTAGTAGTACTTGAGGCGATCAATCACCACTTGCGGGCGTTGCGTCGTAGCACCGTTATCGAGCCAGACAAGCGGATGGCCGTTGACTTGCTTCGAAAGAATCGGGAAGTCGGCGCGAATCTGTGCAAGCGTCTTGGAACCGATGCGGATCGATTCGTTGCGGGAATTGGAGCCGCTATTTGCGTTGCCGGCCTTGTTCACGGAATCGCCGCCGAGAGATGTCGGAGCGTCTATCGGACGAGCGTTCTGTGCAGCCTGCGTCTTGGACACGACCTTCGGGGAGTAACCCTGTGCCGGTGCGGGAGCCGCCGGAACATCGCCGAACTGCGACACAAATTCCGCTTCGGGAACCGCAGGGGCTTCCACGGAATTGAGCCAGGTATCGGTGGAATTGCCGCCGTAGGCAAACGGTGCCGAAGAGGTCGGCTGGTCGCCATAGGTCGCAAACGGATGTTCCCAGTCGAATGCAGGAGTCTGGCTAATGGCTGCTGCCCCTTGGGCGGCACTCACTCCCTGAGCTGCAGAAGCGTTCTGCACTTCGGGTGCCGCGGGAGTTGCAGCATAAGCACTGTCCGTCAGGTCGGGAAAGTACTCATTTGCCAATTGCTCCAGTTCAGCCGCATTGGGAACTCCGGCGAGTTCTTCCAGCGATCTGGTATCTGGATTATTCGTAGTCATAGTATTCGCCAACCTCTACATCTTCAAGGACTGCAATAGCGTCGTCGGCAAGAATAGCCGCAGAGCAGTACAGGGAAAGCAGGTAAGAAGCGACGCCCTTGTTGTCGATGCCGCGGAAACGCACGGAGAGACCGCGAGAATGTTCATTCTTAAGACCTGCCTGGAAAAGTCCAATCACGCCGCGCTTGGCTTCGCCAGTACGCACGAGCAGGATGTTGGTCTTGCCGCCCTGGGACTTCGGATTCTTGAGGCCGTCTACAAGGAGCTTGTCGGTCGGGACCAGAGGAATACCGCGCCAGGTGAGGAACTTGCCGCCGGCAATGTCAATGACAACGGGCGGCACACCGCGGCGGGTACATTCGCGTTCGAATGCGGCAATGGCACGCGGGTGGGCGAGGAAGAAAGACGGTTCCTTCCAAACCTTCGAAATGAGTTCGTCGAGATCGTCCGGAGTCGGGCGGCCGTCATCGCGACGCGGCTGAATGCGCTGGGAATCGGCGATGTTCTTCAACAGACCGTAATCGTCGTTGTTAATGAGCTGGCTTTCCTGACGTTCGCGGAGCGATTCGATAGCGAGACCGAGCTGTTCCTGAACCTGGTCATATGGAGAGCTGTAAACATCTTCAATCGCCGTGTTCACGTTGATAATCGTGGAGATGGAGCTCAACTTGTATTCGCGCGGTTCGGTTTCGTATTCAACGTAGCCTTCCGGAATAATGTCGGTTTTCTTGGTCTGGCTGCAAAGAACATCGAGCGGGGTTTCGCCTTCTACGACCTTGTTCACGCGGAACAGGCCAGTTTCCAGGCCCTTGAATTCAAGGAACTTGGTCAGCCACTTCGGAGTGAGGGCACCGTATTGTGGCTTGGTCTTAGTGACGTTAGCAAGGTTATAGGCGGCCTTTGCACCAAGTGCATTGATGCCGACTTTTTTATCAGTAGTTTCATTTGCCATTTTGAGTACCTCTCTTGTTGTATGTGGCAAGTTGTTCTTGTTGTGATTTTACCTATAGATTTTATAGGAAAACAAATAAAAAAAAACTTATTACAGCCATGCTCCTTCATGCGAGAACATGATGTCTTTAATGGCGTCGATACCGCCTTTCAAATTGTAAAGAGGACCGGTGTAACCTGCTTCGCGCAAAGTGTTGATGGCAAGAACGCTGCGCTTGCCTTGCTTGCAGATGACGATGGTGTCCTTATTCGGATCTAGTTCCTTTTGCCTGCGGGCAAGCTGACCGATGGGAATCACAATGGCATTCGGGAAACGCAGAACCGCCCGCTCGTGGGGCTCGCGAACATCGATAATTGTCATCGGGTCGCTGTTTTCAATCTTCCTTGCGAGTTCTTCGGGCGTAAAGCCCTCCACCGGGATTTCATTTTCGGTCTTGAGCCCGCAAAGTTCATCGTAATCGATTTCTTCGATATCGGTAATGGTGTGTCTGTTTCCGCAAATGGGACAGTCTCTGCTGCGATCTACCTTTAGAATTCTTGATGTCAAATAAAGGCTGTCAATATGCAACAGTTTCCCATTCAAATGTTCGCCGATGCCTAGAATCAATTTAAGCGCTTCGTTTGCCTGGATGCTTCCCACAATGCCCGGAAGCGGGCTAATGGCGCCGCCTTCGGAACAGGAGGGAATGAGCCCTGCCGGCGGGGGCGACGGGTATTGGCATCGGTAGCACGGGCCACCGTCCAGATTGAAAATACCCACCTGACCTTCGAACTGATAAATCGCTCCGAACACGACAGGAATACCGTGCAGCGCACAGGCGTCATTAATCAAGTAGCGGGTCTTGTAGTTGTCGGAGCAGTCGACCACCAAATCGTAACCATCAATCTGTTCAAGAATGTTCGACGCATTAAGTTGCTCTTTTTCGGCAATAAATTCAATGTTCTTGTTGATGTTTTTTACCTTGTCTCTGGCAGAGGCAACTTTTGGACGCTTGAGATCGCGAGAACCATAAAGTACCTGACTTTGCAAGTTTTCCAGCGATACATCGTTAAAATCGACGACTTTAATGGTTCCGACTCCTGCCGCGGCAAGGTACTGGATTACCGCAGAACCGAGCGCGCCTGCACCCGCGACAAGGACTTTGGATGCCTTGATGCGCTTTTGCCCTTTCACGCCAATTTCTTTAAGCATCAAGTGCTTGCCGAATCGTTCCACTTCGCTGTCGTCGAAAGATACGCTTTTGCGGCGTTCATCCGAAATAAGGCTTTCGACAGCATGGTTTTTGGACTCTTCTATTGGTGCGCCACCGGCGATGGCTGGTAATAGCAGAATCTCGGTGTCGGCGGGTAGTTCTGCATCCCAAAGGGTGTCGATTACCAGCTTTTTGCCGTTGATATAAACTTGTATGAAATCCCTGAGTTTTTTGTTTTCGTCGTAAAACACATTTTGTGCTTCGGGATGCATATCCAAGAGAATGGCGAAAGCCTTTCTGATACAGCTTGCAGGAATTTCAACTTGGGGTGTTCCCCCAAGAAACTTTCTAAGTGTTGCAGATATGTATATTTTCACTTTACTCTCCGTACGTTAAAAGTGCGTATTGCGCAAAAAAATCCCCCCCCCCCGAGGGAGCCTTTGGGCAGGACGAAATATAGAACTGCATAATTTGTATGTCCAATACAATAATTTTATGCAGAATTATTAAAATTATCTATAGCGTAAGGCTAATTCTGAAAATATTGGATATCTGCTACACCATCTTTGGTTACCGAAAGAATGACGTAAACGAGGCCAGGAATCATATGGCGTCGATCCTGTTCCGAAAGGATTGCTTTGCAATCGGGGTGCGAATGGTAAAAACCGACAATTTCCAAATCGCTGCCTTCGATTTCGCGTTCCACTTGATAAAGGAACAAGGGGTCGATTTCGAAATGTCGCTGGATTTGTTCCCCTGTCGCCTGATTGGTCGCTTCGCGAATGTCGCTAACAGTAATGGCCCCGTCTATTTTGCCAATCAGAATTCCACAACACTCTTGTGGGTAGGCTTTCTGGGCGGCTAAAATGATCTGCTTCGTTGTTTTTTCGCAAAGATTGATGTTTGTCATAAGTAACAGTGCGTCAAATATAGGATGGCGATTTAGATATGTCTTGTCATGAATGAGAAAATGTTGATAAATCCCGATTGTGTTATCCCTTATATCCGGTGAGTTATAAAAAAAAGTGATAACAAACGCTAAAAATTAAGTATTGGACGCTATCAAAAACCGCTTCTATATTTGCTCTCGAAAAATTAAGGAGAGTATAATGTCAAACCAATTTTCTTTTGATACGCTTAAGTTGCATGCAGGCTATAACCCTGCTGAACACAACCACGCCGTTTCGGTACCCATTTACCAGACAACAGCGTTTACGCTCGACACGGTAAAGCGGAGCGACGACTTGTTCTATTTTGACAGCGCCGATGCGCTGTATACACGACTTTCTAATCCGACAACGGATGTACTTGACGCGCGCCTTACGGCACTCCACCCGGGAGCAACCGGTGCTGTCACGCTTTCTTCGGGCATGGCAGCGGTTACGTATTCGCTTTTGAACGTCACAGCAGGCAAAGGCAGAATCCTTGCAACAGCTCGTTCTTACGGCGGATCTTTCGATAGTTTCGAACAAATCTTCGGAGAGACGGGCGTCAAGTATGATATTGTGGAAAACCCTGACGATCCGACCAACTTTGAAAAGCTAATCAAGGAAGACACGAAGGTTATTTATATAGAATCCATAACGAACCCGAACGCAACCATTCTCGATATCGAAGCGATAGCCAATATTGCGCACAAGCATGGGATTCCGCTGATTGTCGACAACACGGTGGCAACCCCCTACTTGTTGAATCCGTTTGATTTCGGGGCCGATGTAGTCGTTTATTCGGCCACCAAGGGACTCACGGGTCATGGAAACGTGATTGCGGGTGCCATTGTCGAGACGAACAAGTTTAATTGGAAGAATGGAAAGTTCCCGCAGTTTGACGGGCAGCCGCATTTCTTGGTGTCGCAACAGGGCGTTCCCCGTAGTTTTTACGATGTATTCCCGGACACGCCCTTTACGGGCCGCATTCGTGCCATTCACCTGAATTACCTCGGCGGCGCCATCGCTCCGTTCAACTCCTACTTGGTGCTTCTTGGAATCGAAACCCTTTCGGAACGTCTTTCAAAATCGGTCAAGTCTGCCGAGAAAATCGTGGAATTCTTGGAAGGTCGCGAAGAAGTGGCCTGGGTCAATCATCCGCATGCCAAGAACAGCAAGTACAAGGCTCTCGCCGCCAAGTATTTCCCGAAGGGTGCTGGCGCAATTCTTAGCTTTGGCCTCAAGGCAAATGACCGCAAGACCATTATCAATTTCCTTGAAGCGGTTCAGGTATTTAGCTTCCAGGCAAATATTGGCGATGCAAAGTCACTGATTATCAATCCCTCGACCACGACGCATATCGAGCTTCCGCCTGCTGCGCAAAAGTTGGCCGACATTCATGCCGAAACCATTCGCTTGTCGATTGGGCTCGAAGACGTGAACGACTTGATTGCCGACTTGACGCAGGCTTTCGAAGCTATCGCAAAATAACTGAATATCGAAATAATTTAAAACAGGAGTGTACTATGAAACAGTACAAAGTATTTGTTGTTGCTAATCTTATTTTCGGCGTTTTGCTGATTGTGCTTACCAAGTTGATTTTGCCTGTTTGCCATCCGATTGGTGGCGGAACCATGAGTTGTGAAATTTCGACGACGGTAGATGCTTTTTTAGGACTTGCTTTGCTTGCAAATGCCGTCGTTGCTGCGGGGCTCCTTAAAAAGAAAGCACATCTCATTCTTTCTGCAGTAACGCTTGTGGTGGGTGTTTTTGTTTCGCTTGTGCCAACGGTAATTGTTGGAACATGCCAGCACGCTCAAATGGCATGTCACGTGATAACGGCTCCGGTGCTTGCTGTGTTTGGTGTGCTTATTGCGCTTTTTGCGGCGCTGAATTTGATTTACTTGAAACTGAGGAGGCGAAATGAACAAGACTGATTTGAATTTGATTATTGAAAATTACTTGCGAAACCCTTTCCGTAGTTTTGGGCTTTCACTTTTGATTGCTTTGCTCGCCTCGGTGCTTTTGGTGGGCGGGCTTTTGTCGTTTTCGCTTTCAAAGGGCCTGAATCGCCTTTCGTCTCGCTTGGGTGCCGACGTCATCGTGATTCCCCAGGGGAGCGAAATCAACGACCAGACTGTACTTTTGCAGGGAGATTCCAAGTATGCCTATTTGCCGCAGGGCTCGCTGGAATATATTCGTGGCCTTGACGGCGTAGAAATTGCGACGCCGCAGTATTTTTTGACCACGTTGAGTTCTAGCTGCTGCGATCAGAAGGTCATGATTATCGGTTTCGAGCCGGCTTCTGATTTTGTGATTCAGCCTTGGATTCACGAGGTCCTTACGGATAAACTCCCTAAGGGTGCTATCGTGGTGGGCGGCGACATTAGCGTGGGCGAGAAAAAGACCGTCAAGTTCTTTGACCATGAATACCCTGTGGCTGCCACCCTTGAACCGGTCGGCAACAAGTTGGACCAGGCCGTTTTTGTAGATGTGGCGACACTTGCCGATATCCGCGAGGCGGCTAAGGCCAAGGGCGTGATTTTCTTGCATCAGGATGTCAAATCCGAAGGTTCGGATTCGCCGATTTACTCCAGCGTTTTAATTAAATTGCGCGCAGGGGCCGATATCGAGCGCCTTTCTCGAGAAATTCATACCCGCTTTGACGGCGTACAAATTCGCACCCGCAAGGATTTGTTCTCGGGTCTTGAAAAGTCGGCGAACTTCTTGCAGATTGTGGTGTGGTCAATCGTGGCCCTTTTCTTGGTGATTGCGGTTGCCGCGATTGTGATTTCGTTTTCACTTTCGACTCGCGAACGCAGGCGTGAATATGCGCTTTTGCGAATTGTGGGTTATGCCCGCAAGCGCTTGAGGACTCTTGTGCTGGGCGAATCGCTGCTGGTTTCGGCGGTAGGAACGTACATTGGCTTGCTGCTTTCGAGCGTGGCGTTTTTCACTTTTAAAATTTGGATTGGCGAACATGTGAACGTGCCCTTTATTGTTCCTGGAAATGCCGAAATCGCCGCTGTTTACGCTGTGGTGGTTTTGCTTTTGCATTCGGTGGGGCCGGTGGCGGTTTTCGGCGTGGCAAATAAGGTGAGCAAGATTGATGCCTACGCTGCTTTGAGGGAGGTAGAACATTGATTTTAAACGTCTCTAATTTATATAAAACTTATACCCGCCGCGGCGAAGAATTCAATGCCGTCGAAGATGTTGAATTTTTTGCCTGGTCCGGCGATTTCTCGGTAATCTATGGCGAATCGGGAAGCGGAAAGAGTACGCTTTTATCGCTCCTTTCGGGAATTAATCGCCCCTCGCAGGGATCTATCATTTTTAATGGTGTTGATTTTGCAAGTTTGACAGATGCCGAACTTTCCGCGATTCGTAACGATAAAATCGGCTACATTCCACAAGAATCCGTTTTCTTGCCGCAATTTACCGTGCTTGAAAATATCTTCTTGCCGCGGGCGATTCGCGAGGGCAATAAGGTTGAGGTGAGGGATATTTCGGAATTGGTCGATATTGATATTCATTCAAAACTCGAAACTCTCGGCATTGCCCATTTGGTGAATGAAATGCCGGCGGAACTTTCGGGTGGCGAACTCAAGCGAGCCTCGATTGTGCGCGCTCTTGTTAATAATCCCGATATCGTGATTGCTGACGAACCGACCAGCAACCTTGACGAAACCAATGCCAAGATTGTCTTTGACCTTTTGGCGGAACTTGCGCAGTCGGGAACGTCGGTACTTGTGGCTACCCATGATCCTCGCGGCTTCAAGTATGGCGACCGCATTTACACCATGCACAAGGGGAGACTCTTGCCGAACGGTGAATCTGATTACGGCGGATTATAAATAAATCAATATTAAGTGATGTTGCCCTCGACTCGGTCGGGGGCATTTTCGTTATAAAAATTTTTGATAATTCCGCATAAAAACAAAGTATTAGAAAAACTGTAAGTCCCTTTCTATTTTTCGCATTGAAATTTATAAGGAGAGTGATTCACATGTCAATTAAAACATCGAAAAAGTCAAGTAAAATCTCAGCGGATGTTACGAATCCGGCAAATTGGAATTTCGGCACCAAGTGCTTGCAGGCGGGCTGGAAGCCGAAAGTGGGCGAACCTCGCGTATTGCCGATTTTCCAGTCAACCACTTACAAGTACGAAGACGTTGACGAGGTAGAACGTCTTTTCGCCCTCAAGCAGTCGGGCAATAAGTATACGCGTACGGGCAACCCGACGGTAGCGGCTTTTGAAGCAAAAATTACCGAGTTGGAAGGCGGCGTGGGCGCTGTCGCAACGGCTTCGGGACAGTCGGCCGTATTGCTCGCTATTTCGAATTTGGTCAAGGCAGGCGATCATATCGTAGCCTCTAAGGCGGTGTATGGCGGAACCTACACGCTGCTTGATGTTCGACTTTCTAAGCTCGGCGTTGAAACGACTTTTATTGACCCGGAAGCCCCTATTGCAGAACTTCGCAAGGCATTCCGCCCGAATACAAAATTGGTCTTTGGCGAAACGATTGGAAACCCGGCGCTTGGCGTTCTGGATTTTGAAAAGTTCTCGAAGCTTGCCAAGGAATTCGACGTGCCGTTCCTTGTGGATAACACGCTTGCAACGCCGTTCTTGGTGAAGCCCTTGAAGCATGGGGCGAATGTCGTCATTCATTCTGCAACCAAATACATTGACGGCCACGCCATCGCCTTGGGCGGTGTCGTGATTGATGGAGGCAATTACAACTGGAATAATGGAAAGTTCCCGGATCTTGTCAATCCCGATGCACAGTACGCGAATACTTCTTACACTGAAAAATTCGGCCGCGCTGCCTACATTGTCAAAGCCCGCGCCCAATTTTTGCGCGATTTCGGTGCTGCTCAGAGCCCGTTCAACGCGTTCCTTTTGAACTTGGGCCTTGAAACGCTCCATTTGCGCATGCCGCAGCACAGTTCTAACGCTTTGGCCTTGGCGGAATACCTCTCCAAGCACCCGGCAGTAAACTGGGTCAACTATCCGGCGCTCAAATCTAGCCCGAATAACAAGCGCATTCGTAAGTATTTCGATTACCAGGGCGGAAGCGGCGTGCTGACCTTTGGCCTCAAGGGAGGCAAGGCTGCCATTCGCTCGTTCGTGAAGGCTTTGAAAGTTGCTGCCTTGGTGGTGCATGTGGGCGATGCTCGCACAAGCGTGCTGCACCCGGCAACAAGTACTCATTCCCAGCTTTCGCCGAAGGATAGGCTTGCTGCAGGAATTCCTGACGACATGATTCGCGTGTCCGTCGGTATCGAGGATCCGCGCGACATTATCGCCGATTTTGAGCAGGCGATTAAAGCAAGTACAACAAAACATTAATCATAGGAGATTTTAAATGAAATTCATCCAAACATTACTATCGTTCGCAGCCACTTTCACTTTAGGTTTTGCACTCACCGCTTGCGAAGAAGAAAAAAACGAAAAGGCTGCCGCTACCAATGAATCTGCTTTTAAATACGGTACTGTCGAAATCCCCGTTTCCGATGGAACCCTTTGCATTGCGCCGTTCTTTGTCGCTAAAGAAAAAGGCTTCTTCGCCAAAGAAGGTGTCGATGTGAAATTCGTGTCGGCAAATGCGGAAACCCGCAAAATCGGGCTCAACAACGGAACCTATCCGATTACAAACTCCGACTTCGCCTTTTTCCAGTCCGTCGAAAATGGTGTGAACATCAAGGTGGTCGAAGGATTCCACGTCGGATGCATTCATCTGCTTGTTAAGAAGGGCTCGCCGATTCGCTCTGCGCTAGATTTGAAGGGCAAAAAGATAGCAGTGAATGCTATTGGTGCTACTCCGCACCAGGCCGCAACACTTTGGCTTGAAGCAAACGGAGTCTCTGCCATAAACGATGTGCAGTTCTTGCCCTACGCCGATGGCAACTTGGCGCTCGAGGCCTTGGAACGCGGGCAGGTCGAAGCGGTTTCGCTTTGGGACCCGCTGGGAAGCCTTGCCGCTGTTGACGGCCGCGCCGACGTACTGATGGATTTGGCGACTGACCCTGTTTTTGCAGGCCGCTATTGCTGCTTCTATTATGTTTCGGGCATCCTTCTGGAAAAGGAACCGGAAAAGATCAAGGCTCTCCTCCGCGCTCTCGAACAGGCTCACACCTGGATCAGCGAACACCCGGAAGAAACCGTGGAACTCATGCAGGCAGGCAAGCACTCCGCCATCGAAGACAAGGAATTCGCAACCGCACTCATCAAGTCTTACGAATACCAGTCTCCTGAGCAGAAAATCAAGAGTGGCCGCAACCTGAAAGCCGACTTGCACTACTTTGCAGACCTGCTGCATAAGGTCGGATACCTGCAGCTGAACGCCGACGAATTCACCGAAAAAATCTATCGCGAAGTCGACTGGCATAAGTAATAATTTGTACTCCTAAATTCCTGTGCACTACTCTCCGCGCAGGTACCCCCCGGCAACACATGTTGCCGGGGGTGTTTTTTTGCTAAGGTCCCTGAGCTCGGTTGGTGAGCCTGCCGAACCATGTCGAAGGGCCGAAGCGATGCCAAGGTGTCATTCTGAGCGAAGGCGTGAAACGCCGAAGTCGAAGAATCTAGGGCATTTTTATTCTGTGTACAAAAAAAGGCTCGTCAATGACGAGCCTTAATCTTTTTACTAGAGAGAGTTCGCTTAGACCTTTGCGAGCTTTTTTAAAGCAGCAGCCTTGTCCGTCTTTTCCCAGGTGAAGCGGGCGCCGGTGCGGCCGAAATGGCCAAGCGCTGCGGTAGCCTGGTAACCGGGCTTCTTCAAGTCGAGCATCTTCACGATGCCGGCCGGAGAAAGGTCGAAGGTCTTCTTCACGATTTCTTCAATCTTGCGATCATCAATCTTGCCGGTCTTGAACGTATTCACCAGCACAGACACCGGCTTGGAATAACCGATGGCGTAAGCGAGCTGCACTTCGCAACGGTCTGCAAGGCCTGCGGCAACGATATTCTTAGCCACATAGCGTGCGGCGTAAGCGGCGCTGCGGTCCACCTTGGAGGGGTCCTTTCCGCTGAATGCACCACCACCGTGACGGCCCATGCCGCCGTAGGTATCCACAATAATCTTACGACCCGTCAGGCCGCAGTCACCGTGCGGGCCACCAATCACGAATTTACCCGTCGGATTGATGAGGAAGCGAGTCTTCTTGTCCAAAAGCTTTGCGGGAATCACCTTCTTGATAAGCTTTTCGATGATTTCCTTTTCGATGGTAGAATGCTTGAGTTCCTTGCCGTTCACGAATTCATCGTGCTGGGTGCTGACCACCACGGTATCGACGCGTACGGGCTTGTCGTTTTCGTCGTATTCGACAGTCACCTGAGATTTTGCATCGGGGCGGAGCCACTTGACTTTGCCGGATTCGCGGAGGTTCTGGATTTCTTCCATGAGCTTGTGAGCAAGGCTAATCGGAAGCGGCATCAGTTCCTTGGTTTCATTTACTGCGAAACCGAACATCATGCCCTGATCTCCTGCGCCCTGCTTGTCATCTTCTTTGCCTTCGGCGGCCTTGGCGTCAACACCCTGAGCAATATCGGGAGACTGCTTGTCCACTGCAACGAGCACGGAGCAGCCCTTATAATCAAAAGCAAGTTCCGGGTTCACATAGCCAATACTCTTGATTGTCTTGCGTGCAATTTGTTGGTAATCGATAACGGCTTTCGTAGAAATTTCACCGGAAATCACGACGAGGCCAGTGTTGGCGAGCGTTTCGCAAGCCACACGGCTGTTCGGGTCCTGGGCGAGGCAGGCGTCGAGAATTGCATCCGAGATCTGGTCGCAAACTTTGTCGGGGTGTCCCTTTGACACCGATTCAGAAGTAAAGAGATAATGTGCCATTGTGTAAGGCTCCTTTTGTTAACAGCACCGAAAAGAACGTCGCATTTTTGAGCATTCCCAAGCGCTGAAAAAACGTGGTTTGAATTTATATGCATAAATCTACATAAATGCATAAACTTTGTCAAGAAAAAACGGACTTTTTACTTATACAAAAAATTGATAGCAAGCGCTAGAAATTTTGTATTGGACGCGGCTATAGTCCACATCTATATTTGCACTCAAAAAAAAGTGAGGCAACCTATAAATGAGTATTTTAGTCGACGTTAAAAAGTATCTGGCTTTAGAAGAAGCTCCGAAACATGTTCAAGATTATCTTTCCGTGGCTGTAACGGATCACGCCTATTTGCCAAAGACCGAAGATATTACTAGCGATTGGGTGGCTTACATCGCGGCACCTGCATTCAAGCTGATCCGCGAGAACCTGCGGCACGATGTGGAAGCGTTCGCTTCAATCGGTACGGGTTCCGGCATCGATGTCCTGACGGGTATAGAACTCTTGGGGGCCAAGCGCGTAGGCTTTACCGACTTGCAGAAAAGCGTAGTAGATGCCGCCGCCGAGAACATCAAGAAGAATTTGAAGGATGCAGATTCAGTGAAACTTGAATTTGGTGCGGGCGATCTTCTGCAACCTCTTGAAAATGGCAAGCGCCGTTACGACGTGATTTACGAGAACCTGCCCAATGTTCCGCTAACAGATAACACCAAGATTGAAGACAAACGAAACAGCGGCCATTACCTGGAAAAGCGCGTCGAAGTGATTCCGGAATTTGTGCATGAACAGATGCTGGATTTGCATTACTTAGCGCTCAAGCAGGCCCGCGATTACTTGGCCGACAAGGGTGCCGTCTATTCGACACTCGGTGGCCGCGTACCGCTCAGTGCATTTATCAAGCTCGGCGAATTGGCTGGCCTTTCTTCTGAAATCTTTACTTATTCCTGGAAGGTGCAGGCGGAACCCGAAGACGTGATTTCGGGCTACGCCGCTCAAGAAAAGGCGGGGCTCGGGCCGTTCCGATTCTACCGCGCAAGCGACTTGCAAAAAGCATTCGCCAACATTTCGGTGAAGGAATCCGGCAAGAACGCTTTCGAAATCGAGAAGTCGCTGGAATCTTCGAAACTTACCGCTAAAGAAGCTTACGAAGCATTCCTAAAGGGCGAAGTGATCGGCCATACGGTTGCCGTACTGAAATCAAGCTTGAAGTAAAACGAGTGTATTTTGATGCAAGATTTTATCGCCCATTTAATTGAAGAATCGAAACGCTTTCTGAATGAACGCGCCCAAATTGACGACGATATCGGTCAAGAAGCGGCCAAGTTTGTAGCGCGTGAAATCCCTGCCCCGAGTGGGACTTTCGAAAAAAGCGATTCTCCGCTGATTCGCTGGATTGAAGAGGCGATTCAATTTGGTAGCCCCGAAACGGAGCGTGTACTGAATGCGCTAAAGCCTGCACTCCCTTTTTTGCCGTGGAAATATAATTACGAGCCGCGCCCCGATATGCCTGATTTGGGAAATCAAATGGGCTGGGGCGAAATTCTCGGCCCCGAAGCGCCGTTTCATGACGATCATTTTTGCTACGGGTTTACGCTCCTTGGCAAGAATACGTTTTACCCGGCGCATTATCACCCTGCCACGGAGCTTTACGTGGTGCTTTCGGGCCATGCCGAGTGGACTTTAGACGGCGTTTCAAAAGTCCGCAATCCGGGTGAATTTATTCTGCACCCGTCAAACCACGTACATTCCATGCAAACAAAAGACGAACCGTTGCTTGCGCTTTACACGTGGAGCGGCGAAGATGTCGTGACTCTCTCAAAGTACGTGTGATTGAAATAATCCTTTTTAGTCGCACAGGCTCGCAAGTATCTGCACCGCTTTTTGCATGTTCGTTTTATCGACCGACGAATAGTTCACGACAAACCTGTGCTGTGACGGCTTCGCCTCAAAATAATACTCCGAAAGGGCGCGGATGTTTACCCCGCGAAATCGGGCGCGGTTGCAGAATTCAATATCGGAACATTTCGTGTCCACTTCCAAGATAAAGTGGAGTCCGGCATTTTCTTCGTAAATTCGGGCGACATTTGAAAGTTTGCTTTTGCGGATAGCCAACAGGAGCATATCGCGCTTGGCTCGGTACAGATTGCGCATGCGATTGATGTGCGTCTCGTAGTAACCGAGATCGATGAATTTTGCCATTACATATTGGTCTAGGTTCGAAACCGTACACGAATAGAACGAAAGTTTGTTATGGAATTTCTCGGCAAGATGCGGCGGGAGCACCATATAACTGAGGCGAATCGCAGAAGTCATCGTTTTGGAAAAGGTATTCAGGTAAATCACCTTCTCGGTGACATCGATGTTCTGTAATGCGGGGATGGGCTTTCCGGTCATGCGGAATTCGCTGTCATAGTCATCTTCAACGATGTAGCGATTGGGGGATTCGGCAGCCCAACTGAGCAGGCGATAGCGTTCGCCGACAGGCATCACCATCCCGGTCGGGAAATGGTGCGCCGGCGAAATATGTACGACATCGACGTCGGATTTCTTGACGGAGTCTACGAAACTTTCTGCCGCAATGGGAATGTGACTCACCTTGACGCCGTATTGGCTGTACAGTTTTGATATTTTACTCCATCCCGGGTCTTCTACGCCATAGCACTTGTCAAATCCGAGCAATTGTACTAGCAAACCATAAAGGTAATCGGTTCCGGCGCCAATGACAATCTGTTCGGGCGATACCTGGATATTTCTGAATTCGCGGAGCATGCGGGCAATGGCTCGGCGAAGTTCTAGCGAGCCCATTCCCGGAGAAACTTGCAGCAAATCATTTTGCCTTTCGCAAAGGACCTCGCGAGTGATTTTTGCCCAAGTGGTAAAGGGGAACGCCTCGATATCGGAACCGTTACTTGCAAAGTCGGCAATGTATTTCGGGTTGATATGTTCTGACTCGTCGGTGAGTTCTGCTCGGAGCCTGCGGGTACGCGGCATCTTGCGTTTGCGTTGAGCACAGGGTTCCGCCGTTGCGTTGATGTCTACGACAAAGAAGCCTTTTTTAGGGAGCGAGTAAATGTAGCCTTCGGCGAGGAGCTGGGCGTAAGCGTTTTCAACCGTCACGACGCTAATGCCAAGATTCTGCGCAAGATTACGTTTAGAAGGGAGCTGTTCTTCGGCAAGGACGTTTCCGCTTACGATATCTTTTTTGATGCATTGGTAAAGGTAATGGTAGAGGCTGTTTGCTCCCGCTTTGGACATATCGTAAGTGAACATGAAACTGACCTTATTAGTATTGCTAATCTGATATTTAACTGACCTTATAAAAATAGTAAAAAACTGAATATTGTGCAGGTCAAGCGAATGTTTTAAATTACAGCCTGAAATTAAACCATTCCACAACCAAGGAGATTTACATGTCTGACCAGAATCGTTACGAACTCAACAAGAACCTTGCCCAAATGCTCAAGGGTGGCGTCATTATGGATGTGACAACCCCCGAACAGGCCAAAATTGCCGAAGCCGCTGGGGCCGCCGCCGTGATGGCATTGGAACGCATTCCTGCCGACATCCGTGCCGCGGGCGGTGTATCGCGCATGAGCGACCCCAAGATGATTAAGGGCATTCAGGATGCAGTCTCTATCCCGGTCATGGCCAAATGCCGTATTGGCCACTTTGCCGAAGCGCAAATTTTGCAGGCTATCGAGATTGACTACATTGACGAAAGCGAAGTGCTCTCTCCTGCCGACGACATTTTCCACATCAATAAGCGAGAATTTGATGTGCCGTTCGTTTGCGGCGCGAAGGATTTGGGCGAAGCGCTGCGCCGTATCGAAGAAGGCGCATCGATGATCCGTACCAAGGGCGAGCCGGGTACGGGCGACATCGTCCAGGCCGTACGACACATGCGCCTGATGAACCAGGAAATCGCCCGCATTTCGAGCATGCGCGAAGACGAACTCTTTAACCGTGCCAAGGAACTCCAGGTGTCGTACGACCTGGTGCGCTTCGTTCACGACCACAAGAAACTCCCCGTGGTGAACTTCGCTGCCGGTGGTGTCGCCACCCCCGCCGATGCCGCCCTCATGATGCAACTCGGTGCCGAAGGCGTTTTCGTAGGCTCCGGAATCTTCAAGTCGGGCAACCCCGCCAAGCGTGCCGCCGCCATTGTGCAGGCAGTTACCAATTACACCGATGCAAAGCTTATCGCCAAGCTCTCTGAAGACTTGGGCGAAGCCATGGTCGGTATCAACGAACAGGAAATCGCGCTGCTGATGGCCGAAAGGGGAAAGTAATGGGAATTAACAAACCGCAAATTGGCGTACTCGCGGTGCAGGGGGCGTTCATTGAACATGAACGTATCCTCAAATCGCTGGGCGCCGAAGTATTTGAAATCAGGCAGTTACGCGACCTTGACCGCCATTTAGACGGTCTCGTACTCCCCGGTGGCGAAAGCACCGTGCAAGGGAAACTGCTCCATGACTTAGGGCTTTTCGAGCCTCTTCGTAAAAAGATTGTCGAAGGCCTGCCCGTACTCGCAACATGTGCCGGCGCAATCCTCCTTGCCGAAAAAATTGCAGGCGAAAACAAGGCGCATTTCGCGACACTCCCCGCCATTATTCGCAGAAATGCTTACGGAAGGCAGCTTGGCAGTTTCTTTACGGAAAACGAAGTCGCGCACGTCGGAAAGGTTCCGCAGACCTTTATTCGCGCGCCCTTCTTTGAATCGGTCGGCGAAGGCGTCGAAGTCCTTTCGCGTACGGCAAGTTCGAATACTGCAGATGCTCCCGAGCAAATCGTTGCCGTTCGCTACAAGAACCAGATTGCACTTTCGTTTCACCCGGAACTCAATAGCGACACAAGTATTCACCAGTATTTTTTGAAGCTAGTGGGATGATTCGCTTTCCACTTGCCAGGTGAAGCCTGCCGCCTCGATAGTGCGGAATGTTTCTTCGAGGCTCTGGCCGCCTTCGGTGAGGTAGCCTGACGCAAAAATAGAGTCGGCTACCTTGAAGAGCGTCTTTTCGTGACCCTTGAAATACACTTCGCGGCCGGCGGCGCAGCGGATATCCGATTTCGGAAGCATGAGACGCGCAAGGCAAAGCACCTTGATGCAGTATTCGGGCGTCAGTGCCGAAATGTCGCGCTCCGCAAGGCGTGTGCCTTCTACCGGCAACAAGAAGTTGATCGGCACCGAGTCCGGATTAATCTCCAGCAGTTCAAAAAGCATGTCCACCACATCTTCGGGCGTTTCGCCCATGCCGATGATGCCGCCGGAGCAAATTTCAAAGCCGAGGCCCTTCAGCATTTTCAGGTTGTCGATGCGTTCCTGGTAAGTGTGCGTGGTGCAGATGCTCGGGTAAAAACGACGGCTGCTGTTCAGGTTGTGATTGATGCGGTTGAGGCCTGCCTCTTTGAGAATCAACGCCTGCTTTTCGGTCAGGAACCCGATGGAACAGCAGATTTGCGTATCGTTCTTTTTCATCTTGCGGATGCGCTCGGCAAGTTTTTCGATATCGTCGTCTGCAAATCGGATGCCGCTGAGCCCGATACAGTGCCTCGCCAAATGCATTTCGTCAACGAGATCGTTGTCGCCATACAGCTTTTTGTCTTCTACATAACGATACTTTTCAATCGGAGCTGCAGAATCGCGCGACTGGGCACAATAGGCGCAGTTCTGCGTGCAGTTTCCGCTGCGGACATTGGTGAGCAACTGAATGCTTACGCGGTTGCCTTTGTACTTGGTACGCAGCTGATATGCCTGTTCAATAAGATTCGGTAACGAATCTGCGTTCGCGTTCAAAATTTCAAGAGCGGCTTGTCTGTTTATCATAACGGGACCTTAAATAAAATACGTCAAGTCGGACTTTTCGGTGGAGCCGAGCATGGTCGCAACGCCGCCAAGTTCCACGCCGTCAATCAGCTCTTCGGCAGTGATGCCCATGAGTTCCATCGACATCTGGCAGGCGACAAACTTCACGCCCTTCTGCCTTGCGCTTTCAATAAGTTCTTCTAGCGAAGAAACGCCGTTCTGCTTCATGACCGCGCGAATCATCTTGGCGCCGATTCCGCCAAAGTTCATGCGCGAAAGCCCGAGCTTCTTGGAACCGCGGGGCATCATGAATCCAAACATTTTTCCGATGAGCGATTTCTTGACGCGCACCTTTTCGGGCCTGCGCAAAATGCTTACACCCCAGAAGGTAAAGAACATCGTGACCGGGCGGCCCATCGCGGCAGCACCATTCGCCATAATGAAAGAGGCTATCGCCTTATCCAAATCGCCGCTGAATACGACAAAAGTCTTGCCGTGCTCAAAATCTTTTTTTTCGAGAGACTGGGGCGCATTCCGTTTCACGATGGTCGCATAGATTACGCCGTCTTTTTCGATGAGCGATTTCAACTCGTTGCCGGTACGCTGGCACCAGACTTCCACATCCGAGAAAAATGCTTTCTCGGTCGCTTCCACCTGGACTTCTTCGCCAACGGCCACGCTTTTGACCGCTTCGTCCACCTTCACGATGGGGCCCGGGCACTTGAGGCCCTTGGCATCCACGAAATGCACTTTCGGGACAGCTTCAAGCCCGCCTTCTACATTGTACACGTCGTAATCGCGATCGGCGAGAATTTC
The DNA here is from genome assembly GCF_947166265.1 of uncultured Fibrobacter sp. NCBI lineage: Bacteria > Pseudomonadati > Fibrobacterota > Fibrobacteria > Fibrobacterales > Fibrobacteraceae > Fibrobacter > uncultured Fibrobacter sp. The sequence continues at coordinate 51,292 of NZ_CAMVDO010000012.1, forward strand.
GGCAACCTCTTCGGAACGATCTCCCGTAGAACAGAACACGTAAACAGGCTTGTCTTTCGGAATACTGTCTATCTTCTTGGACAACTCAAAAAATGGAATTAGAATAGCCCCACTTACGGGACGTACAATGGACTCGCTCGGTTCGCGAACATCCAACAAGGTTGAGTTTTTGGAATCAATCTTGTGAAAATCTTTTGCAAGAATTTTTTTGACTTCGGACATTTTATCGTATAGAAAAAAATTTAATGACGGCAACTCACAGATTTAACGATATGATACACAAAAATAAAAATTGCACCTAAACGGTGCAATATTTCGGGATATACATTTTTTTTATAGCTTTTCAATCAAATCAGTCAATCAAATCATTCTGGAAGCGCGATAGATGCTCGAACGGCAAAATTTGCCGACCGCGGAAAAGACCGCAACCGTCGTTTATTAGCTGGTTGTTGATAGCCTTGAACATGTTCACGTCTACATTCGCGAGCTCGATTTCCTGCAATTTTGTCAGGCGTTCGTAAGCCTCGTCAAAATACACGCATTCGCCGCTCGGAATCTCGTCGTGCTTGCTGCGGCGCGCCTCTTGCGTTTTCTCATAGCCAAAATGGTTCGCCTCGCCGATTTCGGCAAAGTCATCCATGTCCTTGGTGCGCAACTGCACCTCGGTAAAGCAGCGGGCTAGATTGTCGTAGAAAATAATATGCAGCGACTGGTAGCCCGAACTCCTCGGGAATGCCACCGAATCGTGGTAATACGGCCGCACTTGTTCATTCAACAATTCCGAATGACCGTCTTCCGTGTACTTCGTGATCTCTGCCGTAAAGCCGCGCTCTTCCAAGAATTCCGGCAGCACGTTCGCGATTTCGTACAGATACTTTTCTTCTACTTCGCGGCGATTCTCGCCCTTTTTAATGTGGCAAACCGGCATCGAAATCACAATGCGGTAAGCAATCAAGTCGCGAAAGTTCAGCTTGCTCTTGATTTCGGCTTCTGTCGGGAACTTCCCGTTTTTTTTGTAGTAGCCGTAAATGTATTCAAGGATGTATCCATTGAATTTTTCTTCGGCGCGAATCAGCGACTTAATGCGACCCTTGAAAGTAAAAGCCAAGAACGGGTATTCCCGCGTCATGAACTTGTAGAATTCCTTGATCCGCTGAGACTGCGAAGTCAAAAAGTCATTGTGCTCCAGCAATTCAATAATCTGAATCAGAAAATTCGAATGCGCAAGGTCGATGCTGTTGCGCGTTTCCTTCGCACCATTCCTGAGGTCGTTAGAATACTGGTGCAAAATTTTCAGCACCGTGTTTCCGGAATACAAGTAGTCGTTCAGCGTAATCATATTAAATCCTGCGCCCCATAGAATGCAAAAAATATGCCAAAGCTCTTTCGCAAGATACTTTGGCATTTTTCGTTACAGTTTTTGGAAAGCTTTACGGATTATGAATAGCGTCGTAATTACGCGGCGTTCCCTGCTAGGCCGATTTCGGCGGCGTGTTCGCGCATGCCCTCGATGCAGATGGCGGCGACGTCTTTCACGTCCATGCCGAGCAGGGCGCAGCCTTTCAGGATGTAGTCGCGGTTGCACTTGGCGGCGAATTTCTTGTCCTTGAACTTCTTAATGAAGCTTTTCACTTCCAGATCCAGGATGCCGTTGGGGCGCATTCTCGCGCAGGCCTGGATGATTCCGGTGAGTTCGTCGACGGTGAACAGGCTCTTTTCCATGTTGGTCTTGGGTTCCACCTGGTTCACGATTTCAAAGCCGTGTGCCAAAATGGCGCGCACGTCTTCTTCGGAGACGCCCTGCGCGAGCAGTTCCTTTTCGGTGTGCTGCAGGTGTTCTTCGGGGAATTCCTGGTAGTCGTAATCATGCAGATAGCCCACGGCTTGCCAGTGTTCAACGTCTTCGCCGAAGTGTTTGGCCATGGCGCCCATGGCGTAGCATACGTTGAGGGAATGGATGACCAGCGATTCTTCGGTCACGTGGCCCTTGCTGATTTCTTTTGCGCGTTCGACGGTCAGGCTCATTTTAAATCTCCAATTTTCACCGCCAATATAAATATTTTTGAAGTGTTACTAATCATGACTAATTCGCTTTTGTCCAGAACAGGAGCTTGCGTTTAACAAGTTCAAACAGTTCCATAATCGCAAGCACCACAATGCCTGTCCAGAGAATGCCTGCAACCATGTTGGGGTAATCGGAATAGTCCGCGTAAAATTGCACAAAGTGACCGAGCCCCGTATTTTCGCCGAAAAGTTCAGCCACGGTGAGCATGATGAACGAAAGCCCCATACCTACAGATAGTCCCGAAAATATCGAGGGAAGGCTTGCTACAAGGGCGATTCTCCACAAGTATTCAAACTTTCCGATTCCGATGATGGCGGCGTTACGCTTGTATTTTTCGGGGATTTCGGCGGCGCCGGCAGCCGTATTCAAGTAGATGGGCCAAAAGGCGGCAATAAAAATGATGAATGTCGAAGACAGGTAGAACGTCGGAAGAATCGCTATCGCGTAAGGAATGTAGACGTTGGGGGGAATGGGGGCCGCAAACCTGGAAATAGGTTTTAGCATGTTCGATACCCATGGAACGGAACCGGAAACAATTCCGATAGAGATTCCGACAATCGATGCCACCAAATATGCGGGGACAAGTTTCAAGAGGGACGCTCCCGCACTGCGCAAAAGTTCTTCACGTGAATCAAAGAGGGCCTTAAATATCGCCTTAGGAGACGGGAACAGGTATTGACTGTCCCATTCCGGGCCGCAACTGATCAGCAGCCAAATTCCTAACAAGAAGAGAAGAAAAAGGATTCCTGAAAACTTGGATAAGTATTTTGTAAAGGTTCTCATATGCTGGCACCTCCTTGTACAATGTGGCCTAGTTTTTCAAGGATGTCCTTGTGGTAGGCGTCTTCAATAGTTGCAATGGTTTCTTGGACTTTTTCGTTGCGGAACCAGTCGCCACGATTCTTCTTTACCGGGAAATCAAGCGGGATGTCCGCAATGATACGTCCCGGGGTCGAGCCTAAAACGATAATGCGGCTCCCGAGATAAACGGCTTCGCGAATGTCGTGTGTTACAAACAATGTTGTAATCGGCCGGTCTTTGACGCCGCGGCAAAGTTCCAGCACTAAATCCTGGAGGCTTGCACGGTTTACGGGATCGAGAGCGCCAAAGGGTTCGTCTAAAAGAAGGGCGTCAGCGCTGACACTTAAGGCGCGCGCTATGGCTCCGCGCTGGCGCATTCCGCCCGAAAGTTCAAAGGGGTATTTATGCAGGCTTCCTGAAAGTCCCACCAAATTCAAGTATTCTTCTGCTAAATTTTTGGCGTAACTTGTCTTCAGTTTTTTTGTCTTTTTAATAGCGAGCGTCACATTTTGGAGAAGGGTAAGCCAAGGGAAAAGGGTGTAATCCTGAAAGACTACACTCCTTTCTGCAGAAGGCTTTTCGATTTCTTTTCCTTTCCAGTAGACATGCCCCTCGCTCGGCTTGGTAAGCCCAGCGAGAAGGTTTAGCAAAGTGGTCTTGCCACTACCGCTTTCGCCTAGCAGGCATACGAATTCTCCTTGGTTGATTTTCAAGTTGATGTCTTTCAGGATGGCCCTGCCATCGTACGAAAAACCGAGATTCGTTGCTTCAAAACCATTTTGCTTTGTTGTCATACTTTCCTTAGTTCCTGGACTTGAAAATATTTTCTGCCTTGGCGTAGAATTCGGACTTGGGATTTTCCTTGCGAAGTTCTGCAATGGCGGCCTTGTAGAAATCCGTGCGTACGTATTCAGAGACTTTCTTGTCGGACTTGATGAATTCTGCATCTTTCAAGAAATCCCAGAAGAATTCGACACCCTTCACGTTCGGGTCCGTATCCTGCGTGACGTGCCCGCTGTAGAACGCCTTGTTGACAAGAGCGGTATCAAGCTTGATCCACTTGGCAATAATTTCCACACTCTTCTTGTGGTCATTTTGCACCAGTTCTTCGGCTTCAAGCAGAGACTTGACCAAACGCTTATAGACATCTTCGCGACCGTCAATCTTGCGGAGCGAGGCAATTAAGCGGCAGCAAATATGGCCAGGGTTGATGTCCTTACTGCGGAGCACTACGGAAAGGCCTGCTTCTTCGGCGCGGAGGTCGTGCGGACCCCAAGTGACACCTGCGTACACGCTGCCGTTTTTTACAGCTTCGATCACTGCAGGCGGGTTCTTGAGTTCAACAATGGTCACGTCCTTGTGCCAGTCGATACCTTCTTTCTTAAGGCCACCGCGAACGATGGCATCGGCAGTGCCCAAGCGAATGGTAGCGATTTTCTTACCCTTGAGGTCGCTCAACTTCTTGACGGAACCAGCGTTTTCTTTGCGGGTAATGACGGCCTGGTCACCACCCATGATGCCACCAATCACGCGGATGTCGGCACCCTGCGAAATGTGAATAAGCGGAGCGAGCGAACCGAATGCGCCTGCATCGAGTTTACCTGCGCGGACAGCGGCAATGCCGTCGCCGGAATTCGAAAATTCAACGAGCGTTACGTCAAGGCCGTTTTTCTCGAAAATGCCAGCATCTTTAGCGATAAAGAATTTTCCTTGACCTGTAGAAGACAGGTAACCGATGGAAATCTTGTCTGCGGCGGTTGCAGAAGTAGCGCAGGCGAGGCTAAAGAGGATTGTGAAAGCAATTCGATTGCGGATTTTATTGAAAATTTGTTTCTGATTCATTATTCAAGTCTCCTTCGTTAGAAGCCATAAGTTGCGGAAAGGTGATAACGGTTCAAGTCTGCTTCTTTTACGGTGCCTGCGATCAGGTAATCTGTTTGAACATGGAGGTATTCAATCCCGAGCGAGAAGGCATCAGTCAGGTTGTAGGTAGCGTTTGCGAAAATGGAAAGGTTCTGTTCGCGGCCACCCACCTTTTCGATATCATCGCGGTCCAGTTTGTCAATACCTGCGCCACCATTAATTGCCAGTTTTTGAATCAGTTTAGCTTGCAGGGCAAACCAACCACCGTAAGCCTTGATGCTCTTGACGCTTTCGGGATCTTCGGTGTTGGCGACAAATCCGCGACCGATACCGGCTGCATACGTATCCAGGTTTTCACCGATGAATCCTTCTCCAAGGACGGTGATGGCCTTGGTGATGGGGAGGCTCAAGTCTACGTTTGCAGACCAGGTGGGGATATCCTTGGTTTTTCCTGTATCATCCAAGTCGATTTCTTCTTGTCCATAATGGCCCGAAACGCCGAGACCGACCTTCTTGTCTTTTACCCACAGCGGAAGCGCAATGCCGATGCGGCCCTGGAAAGTAGGAATATCGGCGTCAGTACCGGTTTCCGAGGCAGAAGAGGAATTGTACGGCTGGTTTTCGCCGATGGTGCGCACAACAGCGGCAGCAACGTCCACGGAGCCCTCACCAACGGGGATTTTCTCGGTGAGTCTCAGCTGAGCCCTACGAAGGCCTGCGTCACCCGAATTGTTGAGAACGCCTGCGTTGAGAGTCGGGGTCACCAACGGAGAAATTACGTCCCAAGTTTGACCGCCTAAAATAGAGAAGCCCGTCTTGCTGAACGAAATTTCGCCATAGCCGTGACGAAGACGCGGATTGGGATTGTTAGCGGAACCACCGCCATAGAAGTCAATTTCAACTTTACCGTTGGCCTTGAAATAAGTCGTATCGTTACCGCTCGAAAGATTGAAACCGATTCGAGTCAGATTCGGGGTGAGATGCCAGCCGCCATCATTTTCATTGGTGATGTCGGAAGCCGCAACAAAGTTTGCGAAATTTCCGTTGTTACTTTTGGAATCTTCGTAAGCGGCATTGAGAGAGGCAAAACCGTAAAGGGTTGCACTTACGCCAGACTTTGTAGTGACAGAAAGAGGTTCTGCAGCGAAAGAGGTGATTGCAGATAAAAGAATAATCTTGGCAGCAATATTTTTCGAATTGATATTCATTTATAAATCTCCTGATTGAAAATTTTTGTGAGTTGAGCAACCATGCAAAAAACTTTTTTGCACGATGCGATTAAATTTTGTTTGGTGGGGGTGAGTGCTTACTGGCAAATGCCTTGAGCAAAAGTATAAAGTCTACACATATAGGTATCCTCGTTCTGATTTGTTTGCTCTTCGGAACATGACGTTCTCGAAATTTTGTGCGTTAAAAGTAGAAATAAAAATGAGCTTGTAAAATACTTTTTCTTTATAACTTAATATAGGGTTAAACTTGAACTAAGACAGTGACAAAAAGTGACTTTTACTTTTGAGAAAATGCCGCCTGAAAATCAGGCGACATTTTTGTGTTAGGAGAGTAAACGGATTAAAGTTAATTTATCTTGAAATTATTTACCACCAACAGATGTGCTGTAAATCTTTTCGAGCAAATTAAGCGCACCCTTGTAACCAACGAAGCTGCGATTGATAATCAACGTTTCGCTAGAGGGCGGAGTAATTTCGAAAAGCAATGCATTCTTTTCGTTGGCGATATTGATTTCCCACGAAGAGGCGAGAATCAAAGGCTTTCCAGAAGAGAAATTCACTTCCTTAATAGACTTTTCAATCAGGTAGCCATCTTCTTCAAATTCCACGTCGACATCGACACCTTCGCTAATGTTGTGGAAGGCATTTTCGATTTGTTCGCGGAACTTCTGCGGAGGATCGTCACTGATGATTGCCTTGCGCGGAATAAGGCCGATTTGATCCACGAGGAACTTGGTGTAGGCAAGCGTGTAGGCGGAATCTGCGGTAATGGCAAATTCGCTGGGCATACCGAACCAGTATTCGGCGAAAAATTCGGAGAAGTGTTCCAGATAGTAATAGTAAATCTGATTTTCTTCCTTGATGAACTTTTCGCTCTGCTTTTTGTCAATTCCGGCAAATTCGACGACTTTACGGATAAATTCGCTAGTCGCTTCGGCACCGAGCGGAATTTCAGAAATGTGCAGGAACGGCTGGCCATATTTTTCCTGGAGGTGTTCTGCGTTTCGAACACCCACCCACGGAGAAATAACCAAGTTGAACTGAGCCTTCGGAATGCGCAGCCAGTCCGCGACGCCGTTATTTTCGGGTCCGAAGGGAACATTGACTTCAAAACCGGCACCACGGAGAATACGGGCAATTTCCTGATAGTCTCCACGCCAGTTCTGGTTGTAGTAAGGAGTTTCAAACCAAAGATTGACAAGCCCTTTTTTGCGTTTACCCTTGTAATCACCCACGAACTGGTCGATAATGGCATTCACGACTTCTTCGTGACCGAAAAGGTTGTTGCCCTTAAACCCAGCGGTATCAACGGAGACGATCGGGTAACCCAAATCGCGGTAGCCACGAACCAGGCTCGAAACATCGTCGCCGATAAGACCTCCCACGCAACCGGTAAGCACAACGTAGAGGTCGCCATTGAACACCTTGAGCGTCGACTTGATCAACTGATCCAAAGTCTTGATGCCGCCAAAGACGATGTCGTTTTCAGTGGAGTTTGCACTCGGCATGTTACCAGCGCCGGCATAAATACTGCCCTGAAAGCCATTTTCGAAGGTGAGAAAAGCCGTTTGCTTAAGCTGGCAACCTGGAGAACAGTTGGCAATGGGAACTGCACCCTTAATCGCTACAACCGTATGAGATGCACCAACCGCACAAGCGTATCGGGGGTCCGAAATGGAATTACTCTTTTTTCTTTTAATTGTAGAATCAGACATTTTGAAACTCCCTAGTTATACATTTTCCGAATTATTTTCTTCGCCGTTATCGTTGTCTTTCTTTTTGCTTTTGCTGAACTTGAGATTTCTCGGTTCCGGCAAATCTTCAAGAGCTTCCGGATGGTGGGTCAAGTAGAACGGATCGTCCTGAGAAAGCCACCAATCGGAATAGGGGAGTTTCACATTGCGTTTAAGCACCTGGTTGAACTTGGTGCGCGAAATAACGCCCTTGAGCATTTCGCCGATACGGAGAATGCCCTGATAGCCCACCGGAATATGCTCGTCGCCCATGGTAAGGGTCGGAAATCCAAGGTGCCCCGCAACAGAAGCAAGACCCGGGTGGCGAATAAGCAAAAAGTCGGTCTTGGCGCGCTTCAGAAGCTGCGGAAGCTGGAAGGCGCGAGTCTTACTGACGGTATAGTGCGGAATGTCGCCATAGGTTTCAACCAGTTCCTTGAGGGTGTCCTGATGTTCGCCACCGCCGTCGTAAACGGGGTCGTGATGGAACACGAGTGCAGCGTCGTGGCCGATTCCCAGTTCCGAAAGCACGCTGATAAGGCCGTGTGCGTATGCAGATCCCGTCATCACGATACCATTCTTGCCCTTGAAAAATTCACGAAGTTCGGCAAGTTTCGGGGCGATGCGCTTGTGCTCGCTTTCAATGTATTCTTCGGCTTCTTTTTCTTTGCCGACAACTTTTGCGATAGCGCGAAGCCAAGCATCAGTTCCCTTGATGCCGTAAGGTTGCGGAGCGTCAATCTGCGGAACGCCGAAAGATTCTTCAAGAGCCGTGGCCATGTAGCCGCCCAACGTATCGCAGAAGGTTGCGGTAGCGACTGCTTCGGAGGCTTGGCGAATTTCTTCGAAAGAGGCGGTATCCAAAAGGTAGTTCACGCGCAGCCCAAGCGGAGCAAGCATTTCGGAGAAATAGTCCGAACCCCAGAGGGCAACGATATTGAGCAAATCATTCTGCTTCTTGGTCGGATGGCGTTCCACAATCTGGCGAAGAACGCCATGGAAAGCGACGTCAAAACCCGTAGACCAGTGCTTAGAACGGAAACCTTCGCAGTGTAGCGGAATGATAGGCACGCCAACCTCAGGCTCCATTTCTTCGGCAATGGAATCGATGTCTTCGCCGATAATAGCGGTAGCACACGCCATGCCAATAAAGATTGCCTTGGGGTTAAAGCGTTCCTTTGCGTCGAGAATCGTTTGGCGGAGCTTATCGGAAGCACCGAAAACCATGTCCTTTTCTTTCAGGTTCGTACTGATGTTCAGCGTATTCTGCAGGGGCTTTCCGCGACGGCGAAGGCCGTTATGCATAGAGAGGTTAAACTTGGAGTTTTCGCCGCTGCAACCGATAGGAGAATGGTCAATCAGGGCACAGTCCGTCAGGTTACCCACCTGGCACTGCACAATCGCATTAGAGCACATGGTCTCTTGGTTCAGCGGAGAACTCAATTCACAAAGTTTGCAGCCCGGGCCATTGCCCGCGCAGCCGCCATGCTTTTTCGCACTGCGTTCGTCGTAGGCCGATTCCTTAATCAAATCGCTCGCCTTGCCGTCCCAGCCGATAATCGTACCCAGTCGATACTCGCGGTTTTCGACTGAGGTCATGTTCAAATTAATATTAGTCTTGGCCATGAGCCCTCACATTAAATTTGGTAGTCTTTTTCCATCATGCCATAATCGATGAGAATCTGTTCCAAACGGTCCTGCGTCATCGGGGTCGGAATGGTGAAGAGTTCGTTTTCATCAATATTCTTGGCGAGTTCACGGTAGACATTTGCCTGGCTAGACTTCGGTTCGAATTCAATCACGGTCTTCTTGCGGATTTCGGCCTGCTGCACAATGTTGTTGCGCGGCACGAACTGAATAAGCTGAGTATTGAGTTCCTTGGTGAATGCACGGAGCAGGTCAAGCTCGTTATCCACATTACGGCTATTACAGATGATACCGCCCAAGCGCACTTCGCCGTGCTGGGCATACTTGGCAATACCCTTACAAATGTTGTTTGCCGCATAAAGGGCCATCATTTCGCCGGAGGCCACGATGTAAATTTCCTTGGCCTTGCCTTCACGAATCGGCATGGCGAAACCGCCGCACACCACGTCGCCCAACACATCGTAGAAAACGTAATCAAGATCTTCGGTATAGGCGCCGAGCTGTTCGAGCATGCTAATCGAGGTAATAATGCCGCGGCCTGCGCAACCCACGCCTGGTTCCGGGCCACCGGATTCCACGCAACGCACACCCTTAAAGCCGACCTTTTCAAGGTCAGAAAGCTGAATTTCAGTTTTATTGTCACGAATGGTGTCAAGCACTGTCTTTTGATGAAGACCGCCGAGCAAAAGGCGGGTAGAGTCTGCTTTGGGGTCGCAACCGACAACAAGAACGTGTTTACCCTGTTCAACAAGGCCTGCAGTCAAGTTCTGGGTCGTAGTAGATTTGCCGATGCCACCCTTTCCGTAAATAGCGATTTGACGTAATTTCTTAGACATGTTATCGTGTCTCCTTGATGTTTTCCTACAAAATTACTAGGCAAAGGCAAGTTAGAATTTAAGTCAACTCTTTCCAATACTTTTTGAATCCGTTTGGTCAAAAAAAATCACTTTTTTTAAGTTGTTATAAATTCCGCTTATAACCCTTATTAGCGCGAATCTATTGCGCATGCGAAAAAGTATTTTGCGATAGCGAACGCCTATAACACACATTAGTGTAAAGCTATTGCACTCTCGAAAAAATGAAATTTTTTTATTTTCGCTCTTGCCTTCGTATTGAAATCCATTGCTGTGATTTTTAACTTTACACCCATACTTCTTTGGCTAAGAAGTTAAAGCATTAATCACGCTACAGAACGCTAGGCAAAACGTTCACCATTTTTAATACAAACTAAATCGGTTATTTACCGATCATTTTTGTGCAAGGTTTACATACCTTGCGAGGTTTTATGGCAACCAGTCAAGAAACAGTTTTTAGAGAACACCCGTGTTTTGGTGCTTGCAAAAACCGGAAAGGGCGCATTCATTTGCCAGTCGCCCCAGGTTGCAACATCGAGTGCCGTTTTTGTGATAGACGCATTAACGAAGATGCTCAGGTACCGGGAAATACGAGTAAGGTGATTAAACCCGAAGAGGCTTGCGGATACATTCGCAAGGCTCTGGAATTTGTGCCGGAACTTACGACAGTGGGAATCGCTGGCCCAGGCGACACCTTGGCAACTCCTTTTGCACTAGATACATTCCGCTTGGTAAAAAAGGAATTCCCGCAGCTGATTCGCTGCATGAGCACCAATGGGCTTTTGCTGAATGACAAGGCAGACGAAGTCATCGATGTGGGCATTGATTCTCTCACGGTTACGGTGAATGCCGTGGACCCTGAAATCGAGGCGATGATCAACGCGAGAATTTTCTACCACGGTAAAACCTATAAGGGTGTAGAAGCAGCCGAAATCCTGATTCACAACCAGCTCGAAGGCATTCGCAAAGTCGCAAAGAGTGGAACGCTTATCAAAGTGAATACGGTTCTTTGCCCGGGCATTAACGACAAGCACATCGAAGATGTGGCGGCCACCGTGCGCGAAGCGGGCGCCATCATGTACAATATCATTCCGTTGATTCCGCAAAATGGCTTTAAGGATATTCCCGCTCCGACACCGAAAACTCTTGCGATTGCGCAGGAACAGGCGGGCGTATTCATCAACGTATTCAAGCATTGCGCCCATTGCCGTGCCGATGCCGTTGGCGTCCCGGGCGTTTATGATGTCGGTGCGCAAATCTACATGGACCGTATCCGTGTAAAGGAGACTTTCTCTCATGGCTAAATATAGAGTTGCAGTCGCCACAAACGATGGCGAAAATGTCAATGTTCACTTTGGACATGCCGCGGCGTTCGACGTCTACGAAGTCGATGAAGAAAGCGGAAAATTTGAAAAAGTCGAGGTCCGCGTAAAACCGGAGCATTGCGACGGCACATGTGGCGATGGTGCTTGCGGTCAGCGAGATGTGGAACGTTCGTCCATGTTCTCGGCAGCAAAAAATCTAGCCGATTTAGATTACGTTCTCTGCTCGCAGCTGGGCCCGCAGGCAGTGCAGGCGTTAACGCGCTTTAATGTGCGCGCTTTCGACATCGCGCTTCCCATCGCCGAAGCGATTGCCAAAATCAACGTATACCGCAAAAAGATTGCGGAACGCACCCAGAGACTCAAGGGATTACAGGATAAATAAAATGCTGCCTCTGATTGTAGAATTTTGTTGTAAGAACGGCCGATGTTGACGGGCGTTTATTGCGGTATTCATTTTGTCGCCCGTGTAAGGTTAACCTACGCGGGCGTTTCTTATGGGCTAAGGCCCTCAACTAAAATTTTAAAAGGATAATACAATGGAAAGTTTAACAGCAAAATTATGCGCATTTGCACGAGCCTGGCATTCTCTACAATCGGACCATACCGTTTTCAATGACTTTTTGGCGTTCGACCTGATGGGCCGCGAGGAGTATGAAAATGTTTCGCGCTTGATTCTAAAGCGGTTTCCGCAGGAATCAGAAAATTCGGTCGAATATTTCAACCGGAAATACTTCCTCCCGATTGTACTTTCGAGGAGTCGCTTCGCCGAAGATCGCGTTAAGCTCCTTGCCCGTTCGGGAAAGATTCAATATGTAATTTGCGGTGCGGGTGTAGACACGTTCTCGTTCCGCAACAAAGACCCGAATGTCGAAGTTTTTGAATTGGATTTGCTTCCGACGCAAAGCTACAAGAAAAATCGCATTCGCGAACTCAAGTGGAGCGTTTCGGAGAATGTCCATTTTGTGGCGATCGACTTCAGCAAGGACAGCATTGTCGAAAGACTTGTCGCAAATGGCTTTGACTGCAAAAAGCCGACAGTTATTAGCATTCTGGGTGTCTCATATTATCTTCCGCTTCCTGTTTTTGCAGAAACCGTGCGGCAGTTTTCAGAGATTGCATCAACCGGCATTTCGATTGTATTTGATTACTTGCAAAAAGATGCGTATTCGAATTCCGTTCAAGAATTGCGAAAAATCGTTGCTGATTGCGGCGAAACCATGGCCGAAGGTTACTTAGACCGCGAGGTTTTCGAGGTACTTGAACGTCACGGATTCAAGGTCGACGAATTTCTCGGCGAAAATGCGCTACAGCAGCGGTATTTTCTGATGGGAAACCTGAAGGCGTTCGATTCCGTGCGCCTGATAGCGGCGGTAAAGTAGTCAAAATGGAATTAGTTCACAGCAGCCTTCTTACTTTTATACTATTTTTGTAGGGAATAAAAAGGACTTCACGAATGCACTACTTGATTGTTCCCGGTTTAAATAATTCTGGCCCGAACCATTGGCAAACTTTTTGGACCAAAAGCCTGCCTAGCGCAAGCCGAGTCTATCAGCATTGCTGGGATAAGCCCCAAAAAGAGGATTGGATTGCGACACTCGATGAAGCTGTCCGCCAGCTGAAGGACGACACGATTCTGGTTTCACATAGTCTGGGCGTCGTAACGACGGCTCTCTGGCTTTTGCGTGCGAAACAGCAAGGGGATCTTCCGGCGAATATCAAGGGGGCCTTCCTTGTGGCCCCTGCCGATGCCGACACTGTTGATGTCATCAAGAACTTTGCTCCGATGCCTGCCGAAAAACTTCCGGTACCCGTTTGCATTGTGGGGAGCGAAAACGATCCGTACATGACTCCCGAGCGTACGAAATTCTTTGCCGAGGCGTGGGGCGCGAAGTTGTTTAATGCAGGCGCGCTAGGGCACATCAATTCCGACTCAAATCTAGGTGAATGGGAACAGGGCCGTACATTCTTGGCAGAATTTGAGAAAGGTTTGTCGCAATAATCGTAAGGTAAATAATGAAGCGTGTGGCAGTAGGACTTTCAGGCGGTGTAGATTCAGCACTTTCAGCGTACCTTTTGAAAAAAGAGGGTTATGAAGTAGTCGGACTCACCATGGCTACGTGGGACGGTTCGGTGAATATGCCCGCGGTAGAAGGCCGCGAAGGCTGTTACGGTCCGAGTGAGGACAAGAATATCGAAGAAGCGAAACTGGTGGCAGATCGTCTGGGAATCCCGCATTATGTAGTTCCCGTCGCAGGTGAATACAAAACAAAGGTGTTGGATTATTTCCGCGCCGAATACCGTGCTGGCCGAACTCCGAATCCATGCGTGCGTTGCAATCAGTCCATCAAGTTTGGCGCATTGCACTTGGCTGCCCGCAAAATGGGAATCGAGTTTGATTATTTTGCTACCGGACACTATGCGCGTCTTGATTTCAAAAACGAGAATGAACCGTTCTTGTATCGCGCCTTAGATACGGGCAAAGACCAGACTTATTTTTTGTCGCGACTTTCGGCGGAGCAACTTTCGACAGTGCTATTCCCGTTGGGGAACATGCACAAGCAAGATGTCAAGGCGCTTGCCGCTGAAATCGGCTGGGAAGATTTTGCTACCAAGCGCGAAAGCCAGGATTTTATCGAATGCGGCGATTACTCGGTGCTGTTCGAAGAATCGGATCAGGTGCCGGGTGACTTTGTCGATGTGAGCGGCAAGGTGCTGGGTAAGCACAAGGGAATCGTGAATTATACGGTGGGCCAGCGCAAGGGTCTGAACATTGGCGGCCAAAAGGAACCGCTTTTTGTGGTGGCTATTGATGCTGCCAAGAATCAGGTGGTTCTCGGCCCCCGCAGCGCTCTTTCCTGCATTCAAGTTTCTGCCATTGACTTAAACTTGATGGTCAACGAAAACTCGCCGCTGCTCAAGGGCCCGCTAGATGCCCACATTCGCTTGGGCCACAAGGGCTCTCCCGCAAAGATTCTTGACCTAGAACCGGGCCGCATTCGTGTAGAGTTCGAAACGCCGCAGTTCGCTGCCGCCCCTGGCCAAGTGCTGGTGCTTTACGCTGGCGATGGTGTGGTCGCCTCGGCGATTATTGACAAGTAATTTATTTGCAGTGTCGCAAAAGTGCGGCAATGTATGCTTTGGCGTAGCGCGATGGCGTTACGCCTTTTCGCATCACGTAACCGATGGTCATTTTGTCGTGAACGTCAAGATGCCTTGCGATAATGTTTCGACCGTTGAGCTTGTGGCTGATGACGCCTGAGCAAATGGTGTAGCCATTCAGGCCGATGAGCAAGTTGAAAAGTGTCGCGCGATCGCGAACCTTGATATTGCGCGGACAGTCGAAATCGATGGCGGTCAGGGGTTCTTCGGCGAAGTAGAACGAGTTGAAATCGCCTTGTTCGTAGGTCAGGTACGGATACGGCTTTAAATCTTCAAGCGTGATTTTTTCTTTCTTCGCAAGCGGATTTTTAGACGACATAAACACATGCAGAGGGGTCGCAAAGAGCGGTTCAAAGACCAAATTGTTCTTTTGAATAAGTTTTTTAATGACTTTTTCGTTCTTGTCGCTCAAATAAAGTACGCCAATTTCGCTTTTTAGCTTGGCAATATCGTCAATAATTTCGTTAGTTTGTGTTTCCCGGAGCGTAAAATCGTAGCTTGGACCGCCGAATTTTCGGATGACATCGACGAATGCGTTAACCGCAAAAGAGTAGTGCTGGCAGCTCACGGAAAAGATGGTACTGCCACCTTTGCCGCCCTTGTAGCGGTCTTCCATCAGGGTTGCCTGTTCCAAAACTTGCCTTGCGTAAGAAAGGAATTCGTCGCCCTCGTTAGTGATCGTGACGCCTTTATTGGAGCGGTTGAAGATGGTAACGCCCATTTCTTCTTCGAGCTCGTGGATAGCTGCCGTAAGGCTCGGTTGCGATATGAATACGCGCTTCGATGCTTCGGTAATGTTGCGTGTGTCGGCTACGGCGATAGCGTATTTAAGTTGTTGTAAAGTCATAAGGGTAAGGGGTTGTGAGGTCGCACCTTCGGTGCTTTGGGGTGTGGGCGATGAGGTTTGTCGGTTTGGAGTTTGGTCTTCACCATAGTTTTAATCTATGGTGAATGCGTAAAAAATAGTATTTTACCGATGGTGAAAAAGGAGATATATTTGGCGGCGTAATCGAAAAACAAACAAAAAAGGTAGGTTAAACACTATGAGCAATAAAAAAACATCTGTAATCGGTTTCCCGCGCATTGGTAAGGCCCGCGAACTCAAGTTTGCAAGCGAAAAGTTCTTCAAGGGCGAAATCTCCGAAGCGGAGCTCCAGAACGTCGCCGCCGAAATCCGCCAGTACGGTTGGGCAAAACAGAAGGCTGCAGGTATCGACTTTATTCCTTCGAACGATTTCTCGTTCTACGATAACGTTCTCGATACCGCATTCTTGTTCGGCATTGTTCCGGAACGTTATAAGAACCTCGACTTGAGCGTACTCGAAAAGTATTTCGCAGCCGCTCACGGTTACCAGGGCGAAAAGGGCGACGTGAAGGCCCTCCCCATGAAGAAGTGGTTCAACACGAACTACCACTACATTGTTCCGGAAATCGATGACGCTTCTGAATTCAAGGTGAATGATTCCAAGCCGGTGCAGGAATACAACGAAGCGAAGGCTGCTGGAATCCAGACCGTGCCGACTTTGATTGGCGCCTACACGTTCCTCCGCTTGGCCCGCTACAATGGTCAAAAGAAGGCCAAGGATTTTGTAGCCTCTGCAGTCGCTGCTTACGCGAAGGTCGCCGAATTGCTCGCCGCTGCCGGTGCCGAATGGATCAGTTTCGCCGAACCCGCTTTGGTGTTCGACGTGACCGCCGAAGAAAAGGAACTTTTTAAATCTATTTATGTGGAACTCGTCAAGAAGGTGCGTGCCGCAGGCCTCAAGATTGCCTTGCAGACTTACTTTGGCGATATCCGCGATGTGTACCAAGATGTGGTCGCCCTCGGTTTCGATGCCATCGGTCTTGATTTCGTGGAAGGCCTCAAGTCGCTGGAACTTGTCAAGTCCGGTTTCCCGAAAAATACGCTCCTGCTCGCCGGTATCGTGAACGGCAAGAACATCTGGCGTGCCGATTACGCACAGAAGAACGCCTTGCTCGCTGAAATCGAAGAGGCTGTCGGTGCCGAAAATGTTGTGGTCGGAACATCTTGTTCGCTGCTGCATGTGCCGTACACCGTTGCTGCCGAACAGAAGCTCCCCGCCGAAACGCTCCGTCACTTTGCCTTCGCCGAAGAAAAGCTCGTGGAACTCGCTGAACTCGCTAGCGCTGATGCTGCAGCACTCGCAGCGAACAAGGCGCTATTCGCAACGCCTCGCGTGCAGGCGAATGCCAAGGTTCAGGCAGAACTTGCCGCCCTTACGCCCGCTGATTTCGAACGCAAGCCGAGCCGCCTCAAACGCCGCGAAGTGCAAAAGGCTGAATTCAAGTTGCCAGCATTCCCCACGACTACCATCGGCTCTTTCCCGCAGACGGCTGAAGTCCGCGCGAACCGCGCCGCATTCCGCAAGGGAGAAATTTCCAAGGAACAGTACGTAGAATTCAACCGCAAAAAAATTGCCGAATGCATCAAGCTGCAAGAAGAAATCGGCCTCGACGTGATTGTGCACGGTGAATTTGAACGCAACGACATGGTGGAATATTTCGGCTCCAAGATTGACGGTTTCGTGTTCACGCAGAACGCCTGGGTACAGAGTTACGGTACCCGTTGCGTGAAGCCGCCTGTCGTATGGGGCGACGTGAGCCGCAGCGCCCCGATTACGGTTGAATGGTCTGTATACGCTCAGAGCTGCACCAAGAAACCGGTGAAGGGTATGCTCACGGGCCCGGTGACGATTCTCAACTGGTCGTTCCCGCGTGAAGATGTTTCACTGAAGGTGCAAGCACAGGAAATTGGTTTTGCCATCCGCGACGAAGTCCTGGATCTCGAAAAGAACGGTATTCGCGTTATCCAGATTGACGAAGCTGCCCTCCGCGAAAAGTTGCCGCTGCGCAAGAGCGACTGGCACAAGGAATACCTCGACTGGGCTATTCCGGCATTCCGCCTGGTGCATGCCAAGGTCAAGCCCGAAACGCAGATTCACACGCACATGTGCTATAGCGAATTCAACGACATCGTGCGAGACATTGACAACATGGATGCCGATGTGATCACGTTCGAAGCGAGCCGTTCTGACCTCAAGCTGCTTGACGCCCTGAACGAAGCCAAGTTCGAAACGCAGGTGGGCCCGGGCGTGTACGACATTCACTCTCCGCGCGTTCCCTCGGAACAGGAAATCGTCGACGCTCTCCACAAGATCATCGCGAAGGTCCCGCAGCAGAACGTGTGGGTGAACCCCGATTGCGGTCTCAAGACCCGTGGCGAAACCGAAACCACGGCAAGCCTCAAGAATCTTGTTGCTGCCGCAAAAAAATTGCGTAGCGAAAAGTAAATCGCTTTTGCTTCTCGACAAGCAAAACATCCCCTCGACGTCTTTGGACGCCGAGGGGATGTTTTGGTGTCTGTAAGTTATAAGAAAAAGTGATAACAAATGCTAAAAATTAAGTATTGGACGCATTGAAGAACCTCTTCTATATTTGCGCAACAAAAAAAGTATAGGATGTTTTTAAAGATCTGGAGTACACCATGAAACAGTACAAAGTATTTGTAATTGCTAACCTTATTTTTGGTATTTTGCTGATTGCCCTTACCAAGGTGATTCTGCCTGTTTGTCGCCCGATGGGCGGCGGTGTGATGCGTTGTGGCACTTCGACAACGATTGATGCCGTTTTGGGTTTCGTGTTGCTTGTTGTTGCGGTGACTGCGGCCGGGCTCCTTAAGAAAAAGGCGCATGTGATTCTTTCTGCCTTGTCGCTCGTGGTGGGTATTTTTGTTTCGCTGGTGCCGACAGTGATTGTGGGGACTTGCCCGCACGCTCACATGGCATGCCATGCGGTAACGGCTCCGGTGCTTGCCGTTACGGGTGTCGTGGTCGCTCTGTTTGCGGCCGTGAACTTGGTCTATCTGAGATTGAGGAGGCGAAATGAACAAGACAAATATTGATTTGATTATTGAAAATTACTTGCAAAACCCGTTCCGGAGCTTTGGCCTTTCCTTGTTGATTGCCCTGTTCGCTTCTGTTCTTTTGGTGGGTGGGCTTTTGTCGCTTTCCCTTTCGAAGGGGTTGAACCGCTTGTCGTCGCGTCTGGGAGCCGATGTCATTGTCATTCCGCTGGGGAGCGAAATCAATGATCAGTCGGTGCTTTTGCAGGGCGATTCCAAATATGCAGGGTTCGCTTGAATTTATTCGCAGTCTTTCCGGTGTAGAAGTGGCTACTCCGCAGTATTATTTGACTACCCTGAGTGCGAGCTGCTGCGATCAGAATGTTTCGATTATCGGGTTTGATACGGAATCGGATTTTGTGATTCAGCCGTGGATTCGCGAGGTGCTTACGGACAAGCTCCCGAAGGGCTCGAAACCGCCCGACGCAAGGCTCAATCGTCTTTATCGGAGCCGATTTTGCAAACTTGACGGATGCGGAATTGCCCGTGCTTCGTAACGAAAAAATCGGCTACATCCCGCAGGAAGCCGTTTTCTTGCCGCATTTTACGGTGCTCGAAAACATTCTCTTGCCACGCGCGATTCAAAGGGGGCAAAAAATCGAGGTGAGGGACCTTTCGCATTCGGGAACATCGGTGATTGTGGCGACCCACGATGCGCGCGGAATCAAGTACGGTGACCGCCTTTATACCATGCACAAGGGAAAACTCCTCCCCAATAGCGATTCCGATTACGGTGGATTATAGGTTGCGTTTTCGGTAGAAATAATATACATTAAGGGTATGGATATCGCATCGAGTACATATCGGCGGATTTTTGTATTGGGTTCCGGGTTCAGCAAGTCGTTTTGCCCGCAAATGCCCACGCTCCGTGACCTGAACGAGCTGATTCCCTTTGGGATATCGGACGAGTTTCCGCATCTGCGCGACTATTGCAGGCATTTTTTGGAACTTTGCAACAATCAGGCGGAATACTTGAATATCGAAACCCTTTCGACTTCGATTCTCTCGGCGCAGATTTTTCCGGGGGTACGCGAGAGCCTTTATCACTTGTCGCTTCGGTTCGAGTTGCTGCGTTTTATTGCGGGTGCCATTCGTCACGACCATGCGGTGGATGCTAGGTCTGCTGCGGTTTTGCGAAAGTTCCTTGCCTCTTGCGTCAATTGCCCTGGCGAGGGTTTCCGCGATACCCTGTTCCTTTCCTTCAATTACGATACGCTTATCGAAAACGTGATTGCCGACGACCCCGAAATGAGTTCGCGAGTGGCGGTGGATTACGGAGTCCGCATTGATCCTGCTGACCGTAGCGCTGTCCGTGCTCCCAGGGGACAGACGGTGGACTTGATAAAGCTGCATGGTTCCTTGAACTGGTTTCCGGTAAAGGGGGCCTCTGATCCTCTGGATTTGAAGAACGTGTGTCAGGTGGAACCCTGTGATCGCAGTTTTCCGATTTACCGCGAAGATACCCCCATCTACATTCCGATGGCACATGCGAAGGAATCTTTCCTCCGCGGAAGTCTTTTCAACTTGTTGTGGAGCAAGGCGGATTACTACCTCAAGAATGCTCAGGAAATATACTTCTTGGGTTACGGGTTCCCGAAAACCGACATGAACAATCTGGAGTTCCTGCTTAGGCATCGGGAACGTTTCAAGAAGGTGGTTGTGTTTGAGCGCGAAGGTCACCCCGACTTGGACCGCCTGCGGGCGCTGCTGGGCGATTCGCTTTTGCTGTCGATGGACGCGAAGGATTTCTTGACGACTTTCTAGAGGCTGCGGCGTCTAATCCGCAAGCGAAAACTAATCCGCAAAAATTATAGAGCGCGCCTGTTCAATTGGAGCTGGGAGTAGTAAGAGTTTTTCTCTTCGATCATGGCCCGGGTGATGTCGTCGATAAAGTCGTTCATCGTCTTGGAGGCATCGTAGGCCTGGCTGCAGATGCAGACGGAAAGCTTGTAGGAACTGTTGAAGCTGTTCGTTTCGGAAAGTCCAGAGCGGATACGCTTGATGCACATGCTTACCGCCATCTCGTTTTGCGTATTGACGAATGCGATGAATTCGTCGCTGGAGTAGCGGATAATGATTCCGAGTTCGCCGATGGAGCGGTTCAGGATTTTTGCCATCTTTACGAGCGCCTTGTTGCCCGTTGCGCGTCCATAGTCCTGGTTGAGCGACTTGAAACCGTTGATGTTGATCAGAAGTCCCGTTATCTGGAGTTTTTTCTTCTTGGCGTATTCCCGGTTCAGGTAGTCTAGGTAGGTGTAGTTGAACACGCCGGTCAGCTTGTCCCTGTAGACGCGTTCGCTTTGCAGGGTGGCGAATACGCCCGCGATCGAAATGGCGATACATGACGAAATGACGGAAATGCCGTAGAAAAGGGACTGGATGATGGTGCCCATCGTAAGCGGGATAAAGTAGATCCAGATGGGGAACGACTTGAACAGTCCGCCCTTGCGCTTGCACATGAAATAGAGGAATAGGCTGTCTATCAGGAAACCGTAGTCGATAGCCATGTAGATCCAGTAGCCGCTCATGCGCTTGTAGGTGTTGCTTGCCGAAACGTCAAAGATGATCGGAACGAAGTTGTTCAGGATAATAAGGCTTGTTCCTGTAATGAGTGCCGCTCCCAAAATGTAGCGGTGGGCTATCGAGAAACGTGCGTTGAGGTGTTCCGAAAGGAAAAGCAGCCAGAAGAACGTGCCGAACATGTCGGTGAGGTACAGAAGCGCATTGCCGCCATAAACGACGACGCGCGCCAGTGTTCCGGGACGGCTGTCCGCCGTATAGGCGATGGGGTCCAAAATGCATCCGCAGAATGCAAAGAACAGGATAAGCTGAAGAAAGGCGTTTTCTGCCCCTCTTTCACGGAATCGCCAGATATTACCGACCAACAGGACACCGATGAGCACGATGCCAAAAATGTTGGTTGCGTAAACCGCTGTCAGTTCAAACGGTGACTCCATAATAACTCCATTATACAACTCCTAACTACTCCGTTACTAATATAAATTCTTTTTTTATAAATGCAAGTTTTTTGTATGGAATCGTTTGTTTGAATACTGAAAAAGGGAAAATTTTGGCCCGGAATCGACCGGATGGAGTTTTTTTTGCCTTCTTTTAACGCAAAAAAGGCGACTTTTCCTGGGGAAATGTCGCCTTTAATGCCGATTTTTGGAAAAATTATTCTTCTGAAGTGAGCGATGACTGGCAAATCGCGAGGATTTCCTGGTAGTATTCCTCGCGGTTCACGCCGCTATGAACCTTGTCCTGGTCTTCGTTGTGGTAGGACCCCATGTAAGAGGCTTCCTTGACGGTCGTATCGTCAATCCAGGTGTAGACGTTGACGATTTTCCACCCTTCGTCGAGGGTGAATTTCCATTCGTTGTCGCTCGCCTTGAAACTGCAGGGCTGTTCGCTCTGGGTCTCGTTTTCCTTGTTGTTTTCGGTGTTGCCCGGTTCCGTGGCGGGATCGGTGGGGTTGTTGCTGCTGGAGCTGTTGTCGGAACAGGCGGTGAAGCTTACGACCGCGGCAATGGCCGCAATCCAAAGTTTGTTTTTCATAGGAACTCTCTGTAATTGTTGATTGTTATGTAAGACGGTAATGTCCTCTTACCCGTTCTGCATAATTTATTAAAAATCCGTTCTGTTGTAAACGCCTTGCGCTTTTTTGGGGAGGGGTGTGGGGCGTATTTAGAATGGGAATAGGGGGATTTTTTAGGGCATGGTTGAATACCCACTGCTTGAAATATTATATTTCTGCAAAAAGGCAGGTGTTGTATGTCCATTGGAATTCCTGAAATCATCCTGATTGTTGTGGTGGTGCTTTTGCTTTTCGGGGCAAAGCGCATTCCTGAACTTGCCCGCTCGCTCGGCAAGGCCCAGAACGAATACAAGAAGGCGAAGGATGCCCTGAAGGAAGAAGCCGAAGACCTGCAAAAGACGGTCGAGAAGGCTGCTAAGAGCGACGAGAAGTGAGCGGCGAGAAGTGGGCGAAGAATCGTCTTTAGTTTCTCACTTGGAAGCACTTCGCCGGGTGCTGATCCGTTCGTTTGTCGCCCTACATCGCCTGGAACTTTTGGCATTTCGAACCTGGTGACGCTTGCGCTTTCCCTTTCGCTTGCCTTAGTGCGCATGGTCCTCGAAGGGGAGAATCCAGTGCTGGTTCCCGTCGCTGCGCTCCAGGATGACGCATCGGTTTGGCCGGGGAGCGCCCTATATGAAACAGTGTGTTGCATATACAATAATTTTCTAAAATATTTTAAAAAATATTTCGAAATTTGTTAAAAATCTTAATTTTTGTTGCATAAAAGTATTGACTTTTGAAGGCGGCGATTTTATATTTCAAGGTGATGAAACCGATAATCGAATATTCAGATTTCCGCCAGTACATGCTGGACTACTACGAGGAACGTAAGCGCCGTTCCGTTTTTTCCTGGCGTGAATTTTCGAAATTGGCCGGGTTTACCTCGTCTTCGTATATGAAGGTGGTCTGTGACGGCAAAAGCAAGCTTAGCCGTGTCGGCGTGGAACGCACGGGGGCGGCTATGGGGCTTGTCGGGTTCGAGATGGAATATTTCCGCGCCCTGGTCGAATTCGGCCAGTCCGAAGTAGAGGAAAAGAAAAAGGCTGCATACGAGCGGATGCTGTCTATTGCAAGGGATCACAAGGTGCGCGTCATGGAAGGCGACCTATTCGAGTTCTACGATTCCTGGCAGAATCCGGTGGTGCGTGAACTTGCTCCTATGATGCCCGGGGCGACTCCCGGAGAAATGGCTAAGATGTGCTACTCCGAGGTTTCTGCTGCGGAAGTCCAGCAGAGCCTGAATTTTTTGACGAAGGCGGGGCTCCTGAAAAAGGCGGGGGACGGTTCCTTTGCGCAGGCGGAAACTTCGATCAAGGGGACTCCGGACGCAACCCGGCTTGCGCTCCGTGGAATGCACCGCATGATGTCTAGACTTGCGACTCCCTCGATTGACCTCCCCGTAGAAGAGCGGAACTTTAGCGGGGTGACCATGGGGCTTTCGCGTGAAAGTTACGAACGGATCGTGAAGGTGCTTGACGAGTGCCGTCGCCAGGTGATTTCCATTGCCGCCGAGGACCAGAATGCCGATCAGGTCTATCGGCTGAATTTACAGTTGTTCCCTCTGACCCGCAAAGTGGAGGAGTGCGAAAATGAAAAAGTTTAGTTTGTCCTGTCCGCTTGCGTTTTTGATCTTGGTGGCCGCGTGTTTTTGCGGGGGCTGTTCTGAATCTGCGAGTGTTGCGGGGACCGCCGAAGAACCGAACGAATTTGCTGTCGCGGAATCTTCCAGTAGCGAGGAATCCCTGTCGAGTGCCGAGGTGGGGCTTTCCAGTTCAGAGTATTTGCCGCATGAATCTTCCAGCAGCAGCGAAATGGGACCACAAACCCAGCATGGAACCCGCTCAAGTTCTTCGGAGCTCGATTCCAGTTCGCTGGAATTCTATATCGCAAAGCTTGGGCTTGGAAAAACAGCCTCCTATGAGGGAACCCTGTCGGCAAGGCTGGATGTTGCGGGAGATGCGCCCGTTAACCCGGGGACTGCCATGGCGACGGAATTCGATGGTCCCTGGCCGCATCCATTTACGAGTCGGAATATTGCCATGTTGAAGCAGTTCTTCCCCGATGCAGACAAGGAATATGCGGGGCTGATCGATTCTATCCGGAATGGCACTGCAGATGATAGCTGTAGGCTCTATATGATGAATGTGTGGGGTGACGCCTCGTTTATTGGGCATGCCATCGGGAGTGTCTCGGAGGATACGGTGACGGTGATCGATGTCGCGTCGGGCAGTTGCAAGAATACGACGGAGGGGAAAATCGTCCGTTTCCTGTTCCGCTACTGTGGGCGAATTGCTACGAGCCCTGAAATTAGGCATGTGGTGTTCGAGACGAAATTGGATGAAGGCGTATGTCCGAGTACGAATGTCGATGACGAATGGGTGAAATAATCATTTTTCAAGGAGAAGAAATATGAACAAAGTTATCAGTTCTTTTGGCATTGCCGTGGTGGCAGTGGCCGCATTTGGTCTCGTCGCTTGCGAAGACAGTTCCAGTGGACCTTCGGAACACGATGTCATTGAAAATCCCGATTCGGGGAATCTCTCGAGCAGTGACGTCAAGGAAAATCCTGCAAGCAGTGAAGATTCCGGGAATCTTTCTTCGGGAACGGAGTCCAGCTCGAGTATGGATCTTCACTGTGATGCTTTGACCGTTGAATGCGGCTACACGCGGAAACAATTGTGCGAAATGGGCCTAAAAGAGGGCTTGACGGAATTCTGTGATACGGAAAGTTCGTCTTCGCAAGAAGTCGAAAGTTCTTCGTCCATTACGCCGTCGAGTTCTTCGCGGTATTTGGAAAAGTGCGTTGACATGGACCGGATGTGCCCCGTGTGCAACGAAGATGATTGTCCGATTCCGGTTCGCCCCTGCGACGAATGTGAGGAAGAGGGCCTGAAGGTTAAAGACTGTAACTCGGCTGCCACCTACACTTGCGTGAATTGGCGCTGGACCAAAGATGAGAATGAATGTGTGGACGTCTCTTCGAGGGAATGCGATACTCCCTTTGCCGTTGTACTGGATTGCGCTAAGAGCGAGTACCTGATGTGTGTCGACGGAAAATGGCTCAATGCATCCGGATGCGACCCCACCAAGGAAAGGTGCGGATTTGGCAACGACGATATGTGTACCAGGTATAAACTTCGTGAGTTCTGTGATGGTAGCTGGCTAGAGGAACCCTGCTCACCTGAAGGCCTTATTCGCGAATTCCCGGAGTTCGATTCCGAAGGTGATAGTTATAGCTATGTCAGTTACGTATGTACCGATGGCAAGTGGAAGAAACACCTGAGCTATTTTATATGTCCCGAAGGCGGAAAATGCGGGGGCGATTTCTCGGGGTGTTGGGAAAGTAGCGTCATTGGTACAAGTTGCAATGAAAAGGATCGTGCCGAGCAATGGATCAGTGACGGTGACTGCGAATTCCAATGCGTAGACGGAGCCTACCGATTCGTTCCGCCTCCGGTGATGGGATATTGATCCTGATAAAGGCCTGCACTACGGGCGTTTGAAATAATTGAATAGCCGAATTTCTCCGTTTTTTGTAATTTGTTAAAAAAACGGAGAAATTTTTTATGTCTAAACTGATGCGTTCTATTTCGGGTATTCGCGGAATCGTGGGCGATACCCTTACCCCCCAGGTCCTCAAGAGCCATGTGAGCGCCTTTTTGCAGATTACCAAGGCGAAGCGCGTGGTGATCGGTCGCGACAGTCGCCCAACGGGCGACGCCATCAGTCAGTTTGTCGCGGGTATCTGTCGTCTGTCGGGCGTAGATGTTGTAGAAGTCGGCCTTTCGACGACTCCCTCGGTAGAAATTTTGACGACTGAACTCAAGGCCGATGCGGGCATCATCATTACCGCAAGCCATAACCCGCTTGAATGGAACGCACTCAAGTTCCTGAACAACAAGGGACTTTTCCTCGGCCCCGCCGACGTGAAGCAGCTCTTTGAACTTGCCGATGCCGATAACTTCAAGTATCCCGATTACCGTGGCATGGGCAAGTACGAGTTCATGAAGGATGCTGACGGCGTTCACGTGGATGGAACCCTCAAGATTCCGTTCGTGAATGTCGAGGCCATTCGCGCAAAGAAGTTCAAGGTGGCTGTTGATGCCGTGAACGGTGCGGGCAGCTACATTGTGCCGCGCCTTTTGGAACAGCTCGGCTGCGAAGTGGTGCGCGTGCATTGCGAACCTGACGGCACGTTCCCGCGTGGCGCCGAACCGATTCCCGAAAATTTGGGTGATCTTCGCAAGGCCGTAAAGGATAACGGCTGTGCGGTCGGCTTTGCCGTGGACCCCGATGCGGACCGCTGCGCCCTTGTCGATGGCCTTGGCCAGAGCATCGGCGAAGAATATACGCTCGCGATCGCAACCGAGGAAGTACTTAGCCAGAAGAAGGGAAGCGTCTGCGTGAACCTTTCGACTAGCCGCATGAATCAGGATGTTGCCGAAAAGTATGGCTGCGAATTCAGCCGCGCGAAGGTTGGCGAAATCAACGTGAGCTTGCAGATGATCGAGAAAGGCTGCGTGATCGGTGGCGAAGGCAACGGTGGCGTGATTCTGCCGGCGCTCCACTACGGCCGCGACAGCCTCGTGGCTGCAGCGCTCGTGCTCAGCTGGATGGCGCACCATGACGGCGGCCCCGAAAAGTTCGTGGCCGAAAATCCGTCTTACGCCATGCCCAAGAAAAAGTTTGAACTCGGCGACAAGAAGGTGGCCGACATCCTCCCGAAAGTCAAGGCCGAATTTGCCGGCTGGGAAATGGACGAACGCGATGGTCTGTGGCTCGGTCACGAAAAGTCCTGGGTGCATGTGCGCGCTAGCAACACCGAACCTGTCATTCGCGTTATCGCAGAAGCTCCTACATCGGCTGAAGCTGAAGATTTGTGCTCTCGAGTGGAAAGACTCATCTAAGAGACTGCTCGGCTCGCATGTCATCCCCGCGTAGGCGGGGATCTCCAGTTAAATGTTTAAAGGGCGCATCGTTGTCGATGCGCCCTTTAGTTTTTGAGGTGTGTGGATATTCTTAGAACTGTTCGAAGAACTTGTGGACTTCTTCAGGAACCCAAGTGCTTTCCCAGTTCCAGCCTACGCCCATGTTACCGGTGTCGTGTGCGGTCCACTGGTGGTCACCCGGCCAGCTGCACCACTTGACGGGGAAACGTTCGTCCACGTTCTTGAAGTCATAGCAGACGTGTCCGGTGTTGCCGCTCACTTCTTCGGGCTTTTCGGCGCTTGCGTCGGTGAAGTCTCCGTTCGCGTCGGCCTTGCCGTTACGCTTCAGGATTCTCGGGAGAGCGCTGGTTTTGGCGCGGTTGTAGTCGCAGCGTCCATCGTTCACTCCGTGGACATTCATCCAGGCGATAGGCTGGTTCTTCATGTTGTCGCCTTCGGGGAGCCAGATGTTGTAATCGGCTACGGCGTATGTTGCCGCCGCACGCACGCGGCTCTGCATGTCCTGCATCAAGGAGTAGCTGAACATGGCGCCGAAACTGAATCCCGTAATGAACACGCGGCTCGTGTCGATACAGTAGTTTTCGTTCAGGGTGGTAAGCGTCTGTGCAAAGAAGTCGTGGTCGCCCTGACCCTTGGTCCATACACCGCCAATAGCGTCGAGTGAAACGAAGATGTAGTCGCCGTTCTTGTCGAGCACCTGCTGACCGTAGTACGGAGTGGGGTGATCGTAGTCTGCTTTGTGATGCACGAAGTCTTCTCCGCGGCTCCCGTAGCAGTGCAGGGCGAAGAGAACCTTGTGCGGTTTCGTGTTATCGTAGTTTTGGGGCAGGGTGATAAAGTAGTCGCGGGTGTCGCTTCCGACCTTGATTTGGAATTGGTCGCCGTTTTCGACGCTCTTGACCTTTTGCAACTTGGACGTTGTACCGCAACCCTTACTCGGCGTGGGGACGTTGCCGAGGGCGTAGCCGAACTTGAACTGGGGTGCTGTTGCCGTGAGTTTCACATCAAGGGTTGTATCGAGCGTGCCGAGAGGTATGGTGAGCGTGTCAAAACCTTCGGCTGCAAAGCGGATTGCCTCGCCCTGGGCCGCCTCTTTCAGGAAGGCGCCGTTGCTTCCCTTGTTTTCTTGTGCGCCAAGCGTACCGCCATAGCTACCGTCGGTCGTGAACTTGAAATTTTGCTTGGCAGATCCTACCGAGACCTGTGCAAAGTACGTGCCGCGCGCCTTGACGGAATGCCCGAGGTCGAATGTCCCTGCCCCCTGTAACGTCTCCTGGAAAACCAGGTTTCCGAGCGAACTGTAGACCCTTACCTGTACGGGCTTGGAACTGCCCTGCGAATAGGAAAGGATTCCATTGTTTATACCGATGTATCCGACGGAATTTTTCGAACCGGAGTGGATTGCATCCGTTTCGTCTTCGTGAATGGAAAATTTTCCCTGGTCATCTGTCGTGGCGCTTTTGCCTTCTTTCAACAGGCTTACCGCGACTCCCTTGAAAGCTGCTCCCTCGCTATTGGAAACGCTCCCGGTGATGGTGTATGCCGATGCAAAACCGCACAAGGCGAGAATACCCGCGGTGGCGACAATTTTGGGTGTTTGGGTAAACATGCATGCTCCTTTGTCCAAAATATCTCGAACACTCTTTCCTATAAACTAATCTGAAAATTATCGAATGTAACGCAGCGAATGTTCCTACGTATGGATGAATTGTCTACAAAAACTTTTTTACGTGTGGGGCCTTTGATAGAAAAAGAACCCGCTGTTGTCAGCGGGCTCTCGAGGTTGGAGTGTGTGAAAGATTTTAGAACTGCTCGAAGAACTTGTGAACTTCTTCAGGAACCCATGTGTTCTGCCAGTTGCCGTTGTCGTAAGCGGTCCACTGGTGACCACCGCCCCAGGTGCAGAGCTTGACGGGGAAGCGCGGGTCGACTTTCTTGAAGTCGTAGCAGACGTGCGTGTTGCCGCCGGAGTATTTCTGGGCTTGGTTCACTTCGTCGCTCACGTCGGTACCGTTGGGGCCGTTGTTTTTCAGGATACGCGTGACAGAGCTGTTGACGCGGTCATAGGAGCAGAGGTTGTCCTGGGAACCGTGCACATCCATCCAGGCAATCGGCTTGCCGGCATTTGTCGGAATGTAGATGTTCCAGTCAGCCACGGCGTAGGTGACCACCGCGCGGATGCGGTGCTGGAATACTTGGGCGAGGGAGTTCGTGTACATGGAACCGAAACTGAAGCCTGTCACGAACACGCGGGAGGTGTCGATGCAGTAGTTTTCTTCGAGGAGCGTGAGGAGTTCATCGAAGAAGATATGGTCCTTGTTGTCCTGAGTACGCCAGGGAGATCCGTCGGTATCGCCACGCGGAGCGACAAAGATGTAGTTGTTTTCCTTGTCCAGGTTCTGCTGGCCATAGTACGGAGACGGATGGTCCTGATCCGGTATATGGTTGGTGAAGTCTTCGGCGTTAGAACCCATGCAGTGCATGGCGAAAAGAATCTTGTACGGCTTGTTGTTGTCGTAGTTCTGCGGGAGCGTTATCCAGAATTCACGGTTGAGGCCTGCGCTATTCAAGCTGTATTTTTTAGCGTTGCTGTTCTGACCGGTAGACTGGAGTGTGGAATTCGTGCCGCAGCCCTTGCTCGGACGTGGTGCGTTTTTGAGTGCATAACCGAAGGCGAATGTCTCTTCGCTTATGGCCTTGGTAAGCTTGAGGTCGATTGCCGTGTCGAGGGTCGGAAGCTTGATGTTTAAGGTGTCGTAGCCGTCTGCGGTCACCTGGAGCGGTTCGCCGCCTGGGGCGACTTCCTTATGGAGGGCGGCGTTCGAGCTGTTCAAGCCAAACGAACCGGAATGGTTGCTGCTTGCGGTGAAACGGACGCTTTCCTGTGCGGAACCCATCTTGATTCGGGCGATGTATTGCCCCTGGGCGTCTGTGGCGGCATTCAGGTTGATGGAGCCGTTCCCTTGCAGTGTCTTGTTGAAAACCTGGTTTCCCATCATGTCAAAGACCTTGACCTGGATGGGGGCGTTTCCCTGCGAAAAACTGAGAATACCGTTGTTCAGGCTAAAGCTTCCTGCACGTTTCGCCATGCGAAGAGCCATTCCCTCTTCATCTTCGTGAATGGTGAATTTACCTTCGTTATCGGTCGTTGCGGACTGGTTCAGGTTCAAGAGAGCCACCTTGGCGCCCTCGACAATCTGTCCTTCACCGTTCTTGACGGTTCCGGTCAACGTATATGCAGATGCGGTGCCGCAGAATGCAGCGAAAACGGCTGTAGAAAACAGCGCAGATATATGGTTTCCCATGCTTACTCCTTTAATGCCCAATACACTAGCTAAAAAATATATTCATTATGGACAAGTTGGATGTAAAATAAAATTAGGCTATTGACAATCTGTCCATAAGATTTTATTTACACAAAAGGACTCCAAATGGAGTCCTTTCGAGGTAGGAGTATGACGGAGAACTAAAATATTTACACGTTTTTGGCGTATTTCGGGGGCTTTTTTGGGGCGTTTTTTCCCCATTTTTGCACCTTATTCGACGGTCAATTTGCGTGCTGCGGCCTGCTGCTTTTTGCTGAGTGCGAATGAAAGTACGCCGTTTTCCAGGCTGACCTTGATGTTTTCGGTGTCAATGTCGTCGGCAAGGCGGAAGCTCCTTTCGTAGGTGAACTTGCTTTCCTTGCGGGCACGGGTCGCCTTCACGGTGATGATGTTCTTTTCGACCTGAACATCCAAGTCTTCCTTTTTCACGCCCGGGAGCTCGACTTCGAGCATAAAGCCGTTATCGACTTCGTAGTAGTCGGCCTTGGGGGTGTAGCAGCATTCGTTCTGGGCGTTTACTGCGTTCAAGTTGTCAAGGAAGTTCTGGATGCCGTAGAAAGTGTTCGGGATAAACTGTGTCATAATTTTAACCTCTTTGGTTGTGGGCCCTTGCTTTGGCGGTTTGCCTTGGCGAGGCGCCCTGTTTTTGTCTTCACACCCCTATAAGCAAATGCCGTGCCAACTTTTGCGCAAGGGGCGAAAAACTGCAGTTTCTCATACCTGCCACCGAGCTGGCATCTCCTTTTCGACTAGATAAAATGTTTTGTTATCCAAAAAGAAACGCCCCCTGTTTCAGGCGTGAAACAGGGGGCGTTTAAGCGTTAAACGAAAGGTGATTGGCGGTCGAAAAAGTCTTTTTTTTGCCTTATTTCGTCAGGTAGAAGCTTTCCGGGTTGATCGATGTGCCGTCGATGCGGATTTCGTAGTGCAACCCGAGGCTAGACTGGGTGCCGCTTTCGCCGATAAGCGCGATAGGCTGTCCTCGGCGGACGCTTTGCCCCTGGCTTACAAGGGATTCTCCCAGGTGTGCGTAGAAAGTGCGTACGTCGTGTCCGTGGTCCACCTTAATGGAAAGCCCGAATCCACGGTGCTTGCGAACCTCGATCACGGAACCTGCGCCGGTGGCGTATACGGTGTCGCCTTCTGCCGCCACGTAGTCAATTCCACGGTGCGGAAGTTCGCTGTCGGTGAAGGGGTCGTAGACGATTTCGAATCTCTTCTTGATAGCGGGGCTGTTTTTCATGGGGTGCAGCACGGGAATCTTCTCGGCGAGTACGGAGTCGCGTTCGAGGGCGGCGAGGAGTTTCTTGAACGAGGCTTCCACTTCGTTTACGCTCTTGCGCTTCTGGAGCAGCGAATCGTCTATTGCCGAACCGTCGAGTACGAATCCAAGTCCCCCTACCTTCAGGGTGCTATCGCGCAAAAGGCGCGTTTCTTCTGCCCGCAAAATAGAGGAGTCCACCGAGGCGCGGATTTCCTTCAGCTCCTTTTTGATGGCGGCATTCTGCTTGTAGACGTTCGTGACGTTTCCGCTTGTTACGTTGTCTAAAATCTGGACCGGGGAAAACAGGATAAACCCGAAAATGGCGGCAACTACGGCGAGTACGGCGATAACCGCTCCCAGAAACGAGAAACGGTAGCTCTTGCCCGAGGCGGTCTTGCTCGGGAATACATGGACCTCAAGCTTCTTCACTTTCGGACCTGGGGTTGTCTATGCGCTTGCGGAGGGATTCTATGACGCGCTTTTCTTCTTCGATCGCGCCCAGGAGTTCCACCACGGACGGGTCGTCCTTGATGGTTGCAAGGAGGTCGTCACGGACTGCCCCGTGCAGCTTTTGCCCGAGTGCCATGAAACGTTTTTTGAGCTTGGATTCCTCGTTTGCAAGCTCGACACGCAAAAGGGCCGTCGATGCCAAATTCAGGGCGGTGTTTTTTATCTTATTTAGTGTTTTTTCTGCCATGTCCTTTTTCCTTTTGTCCGTAAAAAAATTAGTTTTTTATGCGTATAAAAATGGAGAATTCTTATGAGCCGTAGCGATCGCAGACGCGCAAAACAGAATGCAAAGCAATTTACACCCAAAAAGGCCAATGCGCTGGACCCGAAAATTATCGCTGTCCTTGCCGCTATCGCCGTTATCTTCTTTGTTGGAACCATGCTTATCCAGAGAGGCGCATAAATGAAGTTCAGTATCAAGAAATCCGTATTGCAGGATGCGCTGCAGATTGCTATCAGCGCTATCCCCAATAAGTCCACCCTGCAAATCCTCAACGACTACTCGCTGCGCCTCGAAGGAAACTTCCTCGAAATTTGTGCAACCGACTTGAACTTGGGTGTGAGGATTAAGCTCGAAGTCATGGGTGAACGTGACGGTGAAGCCTTGATTAACGCCCGCAAGTTCTCCGACCTCATCAAGGCGCTCGTCGAACCGAGCATCGACGTCGTCAGCGTGGACGTTCAGGACCACCTCACCCGCATCAAGTGGAGCGAACGCGGTCAGGCCTCTATCACGAGCTTTGACGCTAGCGACTTCCCGCCGTTCCCCGAAGTCGAAGGCAGCTCCCTTACGCTTGCCGCAAGCGAACTTGCATTCCTGGTCGAAAAGACCGCATTCGCCGTCTCTACCGACAATACTCGTCAGAACCTGAACGGCGTGTTCATGGAAGCGAAGGACGGCAAGATTTCCATGGTCGCTACCGACGGTCACCGTATGGGCCGTGCAAGCATCGACCAGGAAGGCGCGAACCTCGAGTCCGGCGTGATTATCCTCCCGAAGGTGATGCAGCTGGTGCTCCGCCTCGCGAAGAACGAAGATTCCGTCGAAATCTGCACCACCGAAACGCACGTGCTCTTCCGCATCGGCGCAACACAGATTATCTCGAAGCTTATCGAAGGCCCGTACCCGAACTACCGTGCCGTGATTCCGCAGAATTTTGAACGTACCGTGCAGGCGAATGCGACCGAACTTCTGAACAAGGTTCACTGCATTCTGCCGATGGCCAATCCGCGTACCCATCAGATCCGTTTCCAGATGGACGGCAACAACATGGAACTGTCCGCGACCGACCCGGATGTCGGCGGTGAAACCCGCGAAGCCCTCGCCGTGACGCACAATGGCGAAGGTAGCTTCAGCATCGGTTTCGACGGTCGTTACTTCTACGAAATTCTCAACATGTGCAAGAGCGAAGAAGTGGTGCTCAAGATGAACACCCCGATCGGCGCCTGCATCATCGAACCCGTCGGTGAAGACATGGGCTTCAGCTTCCTCCTGATGCCGCTTCGCCTTGCCGACTAAGGATACGTTGAATTACTGACAAATTAAAACGGGGTGTCGCGCAAGCGAACCCCTTTTTAGTAAGCAGTGATTAGTGGTTAGTAAACAGGAAAATTTCTAACCACTAGCCACCAACCACTAGTCACTTCTCTATGTCCAACGCCATTCGCAAACGCATCAGCAAAAAAATCACCAAGGCACTCCACGACTTCAACCTGATTGAAGACGGCGACAAGGTGCTGATTGCCGTTTCGGGCGGCAAGGATTCCAGCGTACTCCTGATGGAACTGGCATCCCGTATGGGAAAGTTCCTGCCGAACTGTGAAATCGGGGCCATCCACATCCAGAGCGACTTTGCGGACAAGGCTCCGCGAGAATTCCTGCAGCGCATGGCGGAGCAGTATCCGCAGATTCCGTTCTTCTTCAAGGACGTCGCCGTCGAAGGTCGCCTGAAAGAAGGTCGCAAGCTCAACTGTTACTGGTGCAGTACGCAGCGCCGTACTGAACTCATCAAGTTTGCCCGCGAAAACGGCTACAACAAGATTGCGCTCGGCCACCACATGGACGATATTGTCGAAACGCTCCTGATGAACATGCTCTACAAGGGCGAATTCAGCGGAATGCCTCCGATGGTGCCCTACGAAAAGTATCCGTGCAGCATCATCCGCCCGCTGTGCTACTGCGAAGAGTCCGAAATCATCGAGTACGCCGAAGACGCCGACATCCGCAAGTTCACCTGCACCTGCGAATTCTCGAAGGCGTCGCACCGCAAGTCCATTCGCGAAGAAATCAAGAGCCTCACCAAGGGAAATTCCACCCTCAAGGCGAACCTGTTCGAAAGCATGCGCAACATCCGCATGGACTACCTGCTGTAAAAAACTTGACTTGAGTCCTACAGAAAGCTATTTTTACTTTGCAATTGGATAGTTTCAAACCCAAGGGGAATTTCATGAAACTCGGAACAACATCGCTCCTGTTTTTAGCGTCAATTCTTTTGGTCGGCTGCGCCAGCGGCCCTAAGCCCAAGCTTTTCTTTGACGAAAAAGCGGCTATCAATCAGGAAATCCCTTTCACCATTACTGCCGAAAACGACAATGGGGCCACTATGGGAGAACTCCAGGTGCGCCTGCAGAAATCGGGTTTCAGGTTGCTCTCCAAGGTTGCGCTCAAGAATACGACGACACTGAACAAGGAAAGCCGTTTCACCGAAATCAACAGCCTGGATTCGGATACTACCCTGAA
Organism: uncultured Fibrobacter sp.; assembly: GCF_947166265.1. Classification (NCBI taxonomy): domain Bacteria; kingdom Pseudomonadati; phylum Fibrobacterota; class Fibrobacteria; order Fibrobacterales; family Fibrobacteraceae; genus Fibrobacter; species uncultured Fibrobacter sp. The sequence goes on from NZ_CAMVDO010000012.1 coordinate 86,256, forward strand.
ACAGCAGGAATTCCAGCAATACGGTTCCTCTTACCGCATGACGATCAACTATGAGGGCGAACTGGAAGGAAATACGGTTTATTACAGCCACTTCTTTGCAGAGATCGCAGACGACAGAACGGGAACCATCCTGATGACGATTCAGTATCCTCTTGGAAAATACAAGCAGGACGAACTCCTGGATGACCTTGTGAAGCGCATGCAGCTTTGCGCCAAGGAACACGCCTGCGACGAGGAATCCCAAGCCAAGGCCAATCCTCAAAATAGCGGTGCGGGGGTCTTCCTTGCAATTGTGGCTATCGGTACGGTTGTCGCAATCACTGTTGCTGCTCAATAGAGCCGATAAAAGATTTAGAAAGAAGTGTCAATCGCCAGCTTCGGCCGTTATTTCTTGTCGAGCTTGGCGTTGATCTTTTTCTGGAGTTCCTTCAGCTGCCAGCGTCCCCGTTTGTCTTCGAGGAAGTAATTCGTGCGCACTCCGCGTGAAAGTCCGCGGTCGATAAGGTTGAGTGCGTCGGCGTAGCGTTTCTGGTCGAACCGGAGTTCAGCCATAAAATAATAGTTGTAAATGTCCTTGGGATCCCTTTGCAGGGCCATGTTCAGGTACTTGTCGGCCAGTTTCTTGTCGGGCCACGAAAGTATCAGCGGCACGTAAGGCAGCACGAAATGGGCGCGTCCCAGCACCTGGTAGTCCTCGGCGGCGGTTGCCACGTCGCGCACTTTGGCGGCGACTCCGTCCTTTACCGAGGTGAGCGCTCCGCGTTCGTTCCCCCACATCGAAAGGGCGCTTGCGTACACGTGCGCAATTTCCTTGTTCTTAGGGAACTGCATATAGGCGGTTTCGCTGATGGCCTTCAGGCTATCCAGCTTTGCCTTTCGCTGGTGCGTTTCGAAATGGACGAACCTGAACGAGAAAAAAAGACTTTTTACGTAGCCTTCGGTGGCGCGTTCCCAAACGGTGCTGTCGCTCATGGCCTTTAGATAGTGGTCGATCATGAGCCTTGCGTTTTTGGGGTCCGCCTTGTCGCCCTTAGCGCGTTCTGCTCGGGCCGCATAACAGGAATCCGCAATACGAAGGTCTTCGTTTGCGTACCCCAGAGCCCCAGCCGCTAAAAGAAACAGCGTGGCAAAAAAATGCTTCATCGATCCTCTTGCAGGAATTTTACACTTTCCAGCTTTGCAAGACCTTGTTCACGTGCGCGATTTGCGACTTTTCGTCTTCGGTGCCGTGGTAGGTCTTGAACAAAAGATAGCGATATTCCATCAGGGCGGTTCGAATAAGAACCTTATCTTCTTGCTTTAGCATACTTTTGTGTCCTCCTAAAATTAAAATGCGGTCTACTTTCCCTTGCCCTTGCCGGAGAAATAGTCCTGCTGGCGCGTAATACCGAGAACGGCGTGCCAGAGGACTCCGTTCGGGTTGATCTTCTTGCGTTCGCTCACGGCGTATTCGATAGGCACGTGCGAAAAGGCGTTGTTCATGCTCCCCACGACCATGTCGGTCTTTCCGGCCATGCCTGCGTGTACGGCGGCTTCGGCGAGCTGGAAACAGAAAATGGCGTCGGTGCCCTTGGCGGGAATGCTTCTCACCATGTAGCTCGGGTCGAAATACTTGATGTTGATTTCTTTTCCGACCTTGTCGAAATGTTCCTTGATCTTTCTTGTCAGGAATTCACCGATATCGTTCTTCAGGATGTTGCCGCTTGCATCCCTGCGTTCGGGCTGATCCTTGAAAAGTTCCTGTCCGGCGCCTTCGGCGACGACGATGACGGCATGCGTCTTTCCGCTGCCGTAGCGGCTTTCGAGCGCCTTGAAAAGTCCGTCGAGCGTAAAGGGAACTTCGGGGACCAGGCAGATGTTCACGACCGTCGTGGCAAGTGCCGCGTAGGCGGCGATAAAGCCCGAGTCGCGGCCCATGAGTTTCACGAGTCCAAGTCCGTTAAAGGCGCCGTTCGCTTCGTTGTGGGCGCTGGTAATCACGTCGGTTGCGGAGAGCACTGCGGTCTCGAAACCGAAGGTGCGGTCAATCAGGTTCAGGTCGTTGTCGATCGTCTTCGGAATTCCGATGACCGAAATCGGCTGGTGGCGTTTCTTGATTTCTTCGGCGATGTCGTGGGCGCCGCGAAGCGTTCCGTCGCCACCGATGCAGAACAGTACGTTAATGTTCAGGCGCATCAGGGTGTCCACCATGACTTTCGCGTCCTGGTTTCCGCGGGAGCTTCCGAGAATCGTGCCGCCGTCTTCCTGGATGGCGTCCACTACGTCCGGATCCAGAATGATGGGGGAGTATCCGTAGGCGGGGTTCAGTCCGCGGTAGCCGTAGGGAATGCCGAAAATGTTTCGGACGCCGTAGTCGAACCACAGCACCTGTACAAGACCCTTGATCACGTTGTTCAGGCCGGGGCAGAGGCCTCCGCAGGTCACGATGCCTGCACGCGTCCAGGCGGGGTCATGGAAAATGGTTTCACGAGGGCCGGCCGCTTCCAGCGACGGAATCTCAATACCCTGTTCCTGGAACGCCTTGATGCGGTCGATGTCAGCGGTGAGGCTTACTCGGTCGCTTTCGGCGACAAACGGGACTCCCTTCATCGGGGACTTGAGGGTTCCTGTTCCCACGGATTCGATAGAAAGGTCGAATTTTTCCGGGTTGTTCAGAATGTCTTCTTGAGTCATAACGTGCTCCTCGTTTATGCCCTTGATTTTAATCTAGGCACTTCAAAAATACTAAAAAATGGGACAAAGGGGTTGGACATTTTATTTAGAAAAATGTTACTTAAAACGCCCCGGACTTAAATCCAGGGCAACTTTTACAAAGCATGTTAAATGTCCAGCGGCGGGAAGTGTATCTTGGTCCTGAGTCCCGGGCCTGCGTTTTCGATTTCGATTTTCATGTTGGTGAGCGTACAGAGCTTTTTCACCATCGAAAGGCCGATGCCGGTGCCGCTCGTCGAACGGGTCATCTCGTTTTCGACGCGGTAGAATTCCTGGAAAACTTTCTTCATTTCGGATGCGGGGATGCCCGGCCCGTAGTCGCGTACCGCGAGGTACATGTCGCCGTTGTTGATTCTAAGCTCGATGCTTATCATCTTGTAGCTGGCGCTTTTCGAGAACTTGAGCGAGTTGTCCACCAGGTTCATCAAAATCTGCATCACGGCGTCGCGGTCAATCAGGATAGATACGTTGTCTGCATCGGTATCGGTCGACACGGTAAGCTCGAATCCCTGCTTTTCGATGTTTCTGCTGTAGGTCGCGATAAAGTCGTCGAGGACTGCCTTGGGGCGTTCCTTGCGGAGTTGGACGTTCCAGCGGTTTCCATCGAGCTTGGAAAGGTTCAGCACGTTCTGGATGAGTCGCGAAAGCCTGTCCGCCTCGCTTGCGATCTGGCCGTAGTAGCGCTGCTTCTTTTCTTCACTGGCCACCCAGGAATTCTGCAACATTTCGGCATACATCTTGATTGCGGTCAGCGGAGTCTTCAGTTCGTGCGTAATGGCGGACACGAAATCCTGTCGCTTGGAGGCGAGCGCCACCTTGCTCTGCGTAAAACGGTAAATGGTGATGAGGCATGCGGCGATAACGATAAGCAATATAAAGCCGATAAAGAGGATGGTGAGCCCCGCGGTATTTGCCGTCTTGCTGGAATACATGACGAACGTAATTTTTTCGTAGGGCGCGGCGAGCGATTTCTTTGTCCTCAGGACATAGTTGCTGTGGTTCTTGCCGATCGTGATTAAAACGTTGTCGTCAATTTTCAGTTCTATGGCGTACGGGAGCTCTTCGTAGGCGATCTGTTCTTCCTGGGTCATGTAGTTCAGGTAAATGTTCCTGTCTACTACAAAGCCCTGTAGGATCGGCAACATGCCAATGTATATCTTGCGGAAGAATACGAAATATTCCGACGTCATCTGGACTTTCAGGTCCGTGATGTTCACGTTGGTGTTGCTGCCGTTAAAGATGGGAATGGTCGATGAAACCGAGGAATCGCTTTTCGCCGTTTCTGCCATGTAGGTGAGCGCTTCTTCTTCGGAGGTGAGCTCTACGCGGGTGGGGATCTGCAGGTCGCGGATTTCGTCCCAGAGCTGGTCGATGGCTTCGGTCGAGTCGAGTGTCTGTACCGTCTTCTTGGGAAGTCCGTTCTTGATTTCCAGGGTGTCTAGCAGGTGCTGGATCAGCTCACGAGTCTTTTTGCGCTGTTCCTGGTCGTCGAACGAAAAGTTGTCCCACATCGATTTTCCGATGCCGGTACTTGTATCGGGGTAGAACGGAGTCAGGAGTTCGCCGTTGTGCGAAATCTGGAAATGCCCGATAAGCCCCTTGTGGCATTGCCTGTACAGGGAGTCGAAATCACAGTAGGGTCCGCTCGAATCCGGAAACGAGAAAAATTCGGAGAAAAGTCGGCTGTTTCCGCCAATGACCGTAATGGAGTTCAGTATGCCGTAGTCCTTGTAGGAACGGCTGTTTTCCAGGTTGAAGTCCGAGGCTAGCCGAAGTCGCAGGCTTTCGTAGGCGTCATCGACGCGTTCCTCGATTTTCTTTTCCTCGAGGGCGGTCGACTGCTCGTAGGTCTTTACCAGAAGGATTGTCAGGGGAATCGCAATGAGCAGGAAAATAGAAATAAACACCAGGCGTTCCTTGATGACCGCCTGATGTTTTTTCAGATAGGTAAATAGGGCTTGACGACTCACTTGTCAAGGTCGGGCGACGAACGCATCTGGTAACCTTCTCCACGGAACGTCACCAAGAGCTTCGGATGCGACGGGTCGTCCTCGATTTTTTTGCGGAGCTTGGTGATATGGATATCAACCGTGCGGGTGTCAACGGAGTCGGCATTCTCGTAACCCCAGACCTTGCGCAGAAGTTCGGAGCGCGGAACGGCGTGGTCGCGGTTTGTCCACAGGTATTCGAGAATTTCGATTTCCTTGCGGGTGAAGGCGATTTCTTCGGTACCGCGGGTACCGGTGTATTCGCGGAAATTCACGCGCAGGCTTCCGGCAACAAGCTTGCCCTCGTTTTCCATCGTCTGGCGGCTGCGGCGCAGCACGGCATCGATTCGGGCGAGCAGCATGGGGACAGAGAACGGCTTCGGGATATAGTCGTCGGCACCGTACTTGAGTCCGTTGATGATATCGTCGTCGGCGTTCTTTGCAGACAGGATGATAATGGGGAGGCTTCTGTCCTGTTCGCGGATCTTGTCGCAAACGGTAAAGCCGTCCATGCCGGGGAGCATCAGGTCCAGAAGGACCAGGTTGTACTGCCCGCTCAAGGCTTCTGCAAGGCCGCTTTCGCCATCGGCGCAATGTTTAACGACATAGCCGTTCATCTTGCAGAGGTCGGTAAGGCCTTCGGCAATGGCGATTTCGTCTTCGATGATAAGAATCTTTGTGCTGCTTGTATTTTCTGTCATTGATTTACCTAGGAGTGTGTTAAATTGCGAGTCCGACACCGACTTCGACGGTCATATTGCCTGCATCGACTTCTTTCGGATAGTCGCCGCCGAAGTAGTACTTGAAGTTGCCGTAGGCGGCGATCGGGATAATGGGGAGCTTTGCGCGCAGTCCCACCAGGACATGTCCGCCGAGGCTCTTCGTGAGACCTTCGTTGGTGGCCGCGTCCTGAACGTTCTGCTTCATGGTTTCACCGAGTTCCTTGGACTTCTCTTCGGCCATTGCGCGGGTGTTGGGGTCGAGGTTCTCGGGGTCAATGTTGGTACCGATTCCTGCAAGTTCCTTGACAAGCGTCATGGCCCTTTCGTCGACCACGCTAGAAACGAACTTCTGGTTCAGGACGAAGCTGTTCAGGTGGTAGGAAAGACCGCCGCCAATATAGGGGCGGATGATGGGGATAAAGGTGATGGGGTAGGTGATGGAAAGGTCACCGGTCATGGCGACAAACTTGGGGTTCGCCTTTGCGAACGGGGTTCCGCCCAGTTCGATTTCGAGCGGGACTTCGATATAGGAATTGTCCGTCGGGTTTTCGACGTAGAGGGTAGCGTCGTAGGAACCGAACTGGAAGTTCATGGTTGCTTCGATGTCGATTACGGGAAGCAGGTCGACCCACAGCTTGAAACCGAAGCCCTGCATGGTTCCGCTGAATCCTTCATGCTTGAGAAGCACGGAATTGTCGTTTTCGTTGATGGGGGCGGGGCTGTCCATTCCGGACATCTTGGTGCCGAAGCCGGGGGCGTAGTGGACGCCGAGGCCGACTATGGCGAACGACTGGGTGGCGAGCAGGGCGCCAGCAGCGAGTAAAGCTTTAAAGTTCATGAGTACTCCTTAAACGTTTGCCTTTGAAACTAAATTATTATTTTGAAAAGCGGATACTTTTATTTTGCTAAAATGTCGAAAATTAGTCGATTGAGGGCACCAGAATGAATTTTTTCTGGCCTTTTGCCACTGAAACCTGTCCAAGCCTATAGTCTCCGACCACCTGTCCCATGCTTCCGAGCGCCGTAATTGTAACCTGATGTTTACCGGCGTCTACGGGGATACGGGTGACGTAGATGGAATTCGGCATAAAGAGGCCCACGCGCAGGTCGGCCTGTTCCAGTTGGCTCTGTCCCACGTCTACGGCAATATTTTTTACTAGGTCAAACAGCCCGTTGCCCGTATTGGTGGCCGATTTTGCCTTCTGGGCGGCGACGGTGCGGATCACGACGCGGGTGGCGGTGCGGACCATCGTGGTCGCGTTCTCGTCCTTCATGTTCTTGTCGAGTTCAGCATCGACTGCGACCACCTTTTCGGGCGAAACCTTCATCTGGCCGTCCACATTGACTGCAAAAAGGCTGGTCCTCTGGGGTAGGTCCATTCTCTGGGGGAGCGAAAAGCCGACATGGAATGTGTTTCCGCCTGCTCCGGCGACCGGGGGGGCGATCAGGGTGAACGAGGTAATCTTTCCGGTCTTTCCGTCCTTGTGGGTGAGGTTCAGGGCGCCTGCACTCACGAATGTTCCGGACAGGTACATTTCACCGAGAATGGGGCTATGTCCGGCGTAGCCAATCAAGATGATTTCCTGTCCCTTTTCGCGTGCGGCGGTCGCTTTCGGCGTCTGGGAAAGCTTTGCGCTCTTGAAATTCTTCAGGTCGTCGGCACGGTCCATTCTGGTGAGGCTTTCGGTAATGAATTCCCAGACTTCGGGGGGCATCTTGACGTTTCCCTCTTCAAAGGCCTTGGCCGCCTTCAGGTAGGAAATGGCGGCATCGTCGTCTTCACCGGCCATTTCGTAGACGAGGGCACTCAGGTAACGCAACCAGCCGTTGTCGTTCACCTTATCCTTGTCCTTCTGGTACAGGGCCTCCATGGCGATCTGTGCACGGCGGACTTCGACGAGCGCCCCGTCCAGGTCTCCGATGGCAAGGTAGTTCAGAATCTGGTACTGGTACATGAGCAGAAGTTCGAAGGGGCGTGCCCTGTAGGGCCGGACGTTATCGTTGGTGACGATCGCCGCAGCCTCGTTTGTCACGGACTTGGTGAAAAGGTCGTCGTAAATCTGTTCGGCCTGCTCGAAATGCTTGATGCTTTCCTTGTTCTTGCCGGCGTAATGGTAGAGCGTTCCCTGGTCAAAGTGGTACAGGTAGGTGCTGTTGCTACCGTAGATATCGTCCTTTTCTTCTTCGATTTTCTTGATGGTGCCCTCGAAACCTTCTTTCTTAAGGACGGGGGCGAGAGTTTCGTAGCGGGTCATGGACTTGTTCGCGCAGGAACAAAGCAACAGGGCTGAAATAGCTAAAAGAATAAAGCGTTTCATGAAAACTCCGTAATGACGGTAATGGAAATATAATTAAAAGTAGGCAGAGACTAATAAAAAAATGCCTCCGGCGAGTGCCGGAGGACTGATGGTATAAACCACTGAGAGAGAAATTACTTTTTCTTCTTCTTGCCCGAAGCGTCGAGGGTCACTTCGACGGTTTCTTCGCCCTTCACGGTCACGAGGGCTTCGGCGGACTTGCGGTTGGAGCATTCGGCGCGAACCACGTGGTCACCGGCATCGAGGTTGTTGATGGTGAGTGCTGCACCGTCGGTCTTGTCGGCGTTGTCGCCGTCGATGTAGATGAGGCACTTGCCCGGAATGGTGGTCACCTTGATGGCGCCCTTAGGAATCTTGGTGCCGAAGTCGAAGGTGTTGCGCTTGTCGTTACCCGGCCAAATGTTCACGCGCTGGTTCACGAGTTCGTAACCCTGGTCGATCACCACGAGGGTCTGACGGCCGGACTTGACGCTCATGTTTTCGATGGGGCTCTTGCCGAGGGGTTCGCCACCGAGGAACACGTCGCTGTTAGGCGGGTTGGTGATAATGGTGATGGTTGCAGCCTTGCCGCGCGGAGGTGGATCGTCGTCTGCGACGGCGGAGGTAACGAGGAATGCGACCAAAAGCGCAAAGATGTACAGCTTCTTCATGGATTTCTCCTATTTGTTTATTCTAAAAATATAAAGTTTTTGTGGAATTTAAATTTTTTTTCTGCAAAAGTTTGGATACCTGGGGAAAATAATTCGAATTTCGGAGTTCAGAATTTGGATTTGTGGATTGAATAATCCAGAGATTGTCATTCTTTCTCTCGTCTTTCGTCTCTCGTCTCTCGTCTAAAATCTACTTTTCACCCTATGAAAGCCCTTTACCAGAAAATTCGTTCCCTAAATGGCAAAAATTACGGCCTTTACAAGTCCCTGGCCGACAAACCGTGGGATTTTGGCGATTTCGCCCTGGAATTCCTGCACGTGCAGGGAGACCCGTATGCACCCGCTTCCAGGGTGCTCATCAAGGCGAATCTTTCGATGCTCGGCTATGCGGGCGAGTGGGGCGGAACCTATGAACGTCGCCTTGCGCTCAGCGATTTTCTGTATAGAAAGCTTGGACGCCTGGTGCAGGAACGCTACCCCGGTAAGGATGCGGCGGTCATTTTCGACACGGCTGGACCCGAAATGCTGGTACGGAATTCCCTGTGGATCGACAACGGCGAACTCAGGGCGTGCCTGCAGGTGAAACTTCCGGGGGATGGCCGCAAGATTCAGGCGGAACTGGCTGCCGAAATCTTGACGATGGTGTTGCCAGACCTGGTATCGGCGGGGCTTTATTACAGTAAGTCCGACGAGGCGGCCTTGCAGGAACATTTCCGCGTGCTCGCCGAACGCAAGGAAATTTTGTCGCAGCTTGATGCCCGGGGCCTTTGTGCCTTCGTTCCCGACGGTGCCGTGCTTCCGCGTGCATCTGGCTTGAGCGAAATGCCGTTAGAAGGGGCAATCCCTTTTGTCGCACCCGAAGAAATGGCGGTAACGTTGAACGTGTGTGGCCGTGATATTCGCGGTATGGGAATCCCGAAGGGGATTACCGTGATTACCGGTGGTGCCTTCCACGGTAAGTCCACCTTGTTGCAGGCGTTGACCCGCGCCGTCTACCCGCATATTCCGGGGGATGGCCGCGAAGGAATCGTGATAGATGAATCGGCGCTCCGCGTGGGCGTCGAAGACGGCCGCAGCGTACGCGGTACGGACTTGTCGCCGTTTGTGCGCGACTTGCCGGGCGGTGTTTCGACAAAGAATTTCAATACGCTTTCTGCATCGGGCTCTACCAGCGAAGCCGCGAACTTGCTCGAAGCTATGGAAGCGGGTTCCACGACGTTCCTGATTGACGAAGATTCCTCGGCGGTGAATTTCCTGATTCGCGACGGGCGTGTACGCAAGCTCCTGGGCGATGAACGCGAACCGCTGATTCCGTTGACCGACCGTATCCGCGAAATTTCGGCACAGGGCTACAGCTTTATCCTGGTGGCGGGTGCCTGCGGCGACTACCTCGACCTTGCCGACAACATCGTCATCATGGCGAATTACAAGGCCGAAGTGCCGCAAGTAAAGGTCACTGCTTGCGCTGAGCTGGGTCGAAGTGAGCCTGCCGAAGTGTCGCAACCGCGATCATTTGTAGCCTACATGCAACCCCTGCAAAAGTCGGTGCGTCCCACCTCTGCCGTGGAGCGTCAAGTCAAGGTGAAACTTGCTGGTGATACTTTGTTACAAATAGGCTTTCTGGTGTCCGACACTTCACGCCTCAACACGCTTGTCGATAGGCAGCAACGTTTCGGTGCCGGATTTGTCCTCCTGAACCTGTTGCAGAATGCCGCAAGCAATGCGGAATCGGGTGACGCTTCAAATGCCGGTGATTCCGTCGCCGAGACCATCCGGAAACTTTATGAGAAAATCCAGAATGTGGGTTTTCGTAACCTGCCGCAGGGCATGAGTCGCGAAATGAGCCTTCCGCGAGTCGTGGATATCGCCTGTGTCGCCTTTAGGTTACGCGAGGCTTCTCGCTGAGATTTGCGTCGAGCGTATTCCGTAAAAAATAGGAGAAGAATATGGATGCTCTGAAAAAATGGATTGCCTTTGGGGCGGCCTCGATTTTTACCGTGATGGTTGTCGCCTGTGGCGAAGACTCTTCGAGTAATTCTTCGGAGTCGTATAGTTCTGCGGAAATGTCAAGCAGTTCGAATGAACTCTTGAATTCGAGCGAAACCGTAAACTCGAGTGAAACTGCGAATTCAAGCGAATCATTGAATTCAAGCGAAACTTTGAATTTGAGTGAATCTGTCGAATCAAGTTCTTCCGAACAGAACGAAGTCGCCTCCAGTGAATCTTCTGCAGATACCGTCTGGAACAAGGCGAACCTTACTTGGTACACGTCTTGGCCGGACCCCGGTAGCGAAGAGTGCATCGAATACAACGGATGCACCTGGGCGGGCTATTTCGCGGGTGTCGACGGCCAGCAGACCGAAGAGTGGGTCAGCGAACATAATATCATCGCCGTCCACGAAAAGGACTGGGATAAGTACAAGCTGAAAACCTTCAGGCTCCGTCAAAAAGGCCGTACCATCGATGCCGTGGTTTACGATATGTGTTCCGACGAGGATTGCGACGGCTGCTGCACCGAAAATGCGGGCGAACTCGGATTCCTGATCGATATCGAAAGCTACTCCTGCAAGAGGCTTTCCGCTAATGGCGACTGCGACGGAGTCGTGGAGTGGACTTGCCTCGACTGCACGGAACCCTGATTGGACTTTCCCCGTAAAGAGTGAGCGACTTTTGTAGCGTTATTTTTTCGTAGCGCGAGCGGCCTTTTTTTGCTGTTCTTCTTCCGGCGACGGTTTCGTATCCTCAAGTAGGCGGTCGGCCCATTCGTCCCAGAAGCGGCAGCGTTCGCCTTCGAGCTTCATCTTCGCGAATTTCACTGGTTCGGTCTCTACGGCAAGCGTCACCACCGATTCCTTGTAGGCCTGCGGAAGCCCTGCCACGTGCGCCATGCGCTGCTTGAGTTCGGCCACGGTCGCATCGAGAATGTCTACCTCGAAACGGCGTTCGATGTAGCGGCGAGCGATAAATCCAAGCGCCATGAAATAGTCGCCCTGGTTCCCTTCGGCCAGATAATTCTTCTGACGCAGTTCCTTGAGTGCAAGCACGGCCTCTTCGTAAGGCGGAAGCCTTGGCGCCTCGCCCTTCTTCGCGAATTTCTTGTGCAGGAACCAGCCGAGGAACACGAGGAGCGCAACTCCCACGACAATCAGCAAGACGTAAATCCACTGCGGGAGCCTCGGGTCATCCAGCGGGTCTTCCGCTTCCAAAATGTCTGTCTCTTCGCCGGTAGTACGCGTCGAGACCTTCACGGCCACGGGGTCGGTATTCACCTTGACGGTATCGCTACCGACGACAGCGTTCACCTGCTGCGGCGCAATCAGAAAATCGCCGCTCACGAAGGTGTTAAGCGTCGCATACCACACGAACTTCGCGGTTCCCTTGGGCATGCCCTCGACCACCTTCTCGTTCTTCATTTCCTTGACTTCGAAACTTCCGAGGTTTCCGACAAAGCTCGGCAGGTCAACAATGGCATTTTCGGGAGCAGTCACCTGAATTTCGTAGTTGAACATGTCACCCACGAACACCTGGGCGTTGTCCACGTTCGCCTTCACCGAGACATCAAAGGCGAGGGCGGGTACGGCACAAAGGGCTGTCCAAACAATAAAAGCGGCAAAAAAATGCGAAAAACGGTACATACAAACCTCTTTGCGAAGAATATACAAATTTTGTAGATTAAGGGGCAACCGGCATTCCGTCTTCCAAATAGCCGAACTCGCCGGAAAAATTCCCCCTTCCTGTCGTCAGGACTCACTTTTTATCTATATTCACTCTAATATGTCGTTTCGGTTCTTGGGTAAATTGGTTTGCGCAGTGTTCCTTTGCACTGCGTTTGCCCGCGCGGACGAACACGGTGCCGAAACTCCGGCGACCGACAGTACTCAGGCAAAGAACGCCTCGGATAACGGCGACGCCCCGGCAGAGGGCAACACGTTAAAGGTCACGACAGAAAATATCCTTTCCATCGTCTCGATCGTCCTTCCGCACAATGCACTGAAGAACTCCGAATCCCTACACGACTGGCCCTTCATCGCATTCGCGGCTCCCGCCTGGGGCTACAACCTCAAGCTCCAGCAGGACTACGGCAAGGCGCTTTCGTTGAAGGGGCTTGCGGCAGGCGACGTGAACTTTGCCGGTTTCGGAATCAAGCTGGACGCATCCGTCGAACTGATCCACCTGTTGGAACTGGGCGTGCAGACAAGCCTGGGAACGGCCATCAACTACGGCGAAGCATCAACCTTCATGGGCGTATACAACCCCGAAAAACGGGACTACGAGCAGGACCTCGTTTTCACGGAATACACCTACGGCGTGACCTACCATTCGACGCTGACAATTCCGCTGCTTGCATTCCTCCCCAAGAGCGACTGGACGAAGATCATCCTGAAGGGGTCCGCGGAGCTCACCTATTCCGCCTACACAGGGGCCGACGACAAACAGGTCTGGAAAGCCGGTAACGAAAACTCGGTCAACGGGTTCAAGTACAGGTACGGCGGGACGCTCATCTACATGCTGCCTTTTAGCCGCGTGCCCATGGCCATGGTTTCGGCAAATGCAAGCGGTTTCAAGCACGAATATGACTTTGACGAAAGGTACAAGGACTACAATCCAGGATTCGTGAAAGTAAGCATCACCCCCATGGCATCCGTCAAGATTAGCGACAAGTGGAACGGCATGCTGATGGTAAACATCTCGCGCGACCGCGTCTACGAAAACCAGCCCTACCCCTCTACCGAAGAAGTTTTGCAGAAACAGGTCGACAGCGAATGGGAGCTGAAGGCCGTCATGTTCATCGCGAGCCGGAAATTCTAAATTTTCAGGGCAATTTAAAGATAGATTGCCGCGTCGCCCCAAGGCACCCCGCAAAGAAAAGCTTTCTTATGGTCGCATAATATGAATATCGCCCTCATCGTTTACCTGGTATTCCTGATTGCAATCGCCGCGCGCAGTGCGCGGCGCGTAAGGGACATTCCCGATTTCTTCGTGGCGCGCAAAGGGGCATCCGCGAAGGCTGTAGCAGGAAGCCTCGTCGCAACGATTCTTGGCGGGTCGGCCGTGATCGGTGCAGTCGATAGCGGATCAAGGCTCGGCGGGGCCGCCAGCTGGTTCATGCTCGTGGGAGCGCTCGGACTTGTCGCGCTGATCCCCTTTGCAGGCCGCGCCTACAGTCACGGGAAATACGCCCTTCCCGATCTGGTAGAGAATTTGTACGGAAAAGGCCCGCGGCTGGTCGCCTCCCTGGTGATTCCGATTGCATGGACGGGCATTGTCGCCGCCCAGATTATCGCCGCTGCAAAACTCCTGATGACCTTCACGTTGCTGAGCTACACGGCAGCAGCCGTCATCGCCGCAGCCGTATTTACGGGGTACACGCTTGCGGGCGGGCAGCTTTCCATTCTGCGTACCGACTTTTTGCAGGCCTGCCTGATTATCCTTGGCCTCCTATTTGTTGCCGGTTTTGCGCTGTTCGGCGGCGGTTCCGGTGTAGAGGCACGTTCTCTTTCCGAAATTTTGCAGCAGGCCCCTACATTTCCCTTCAACACGAATTTCACGCCGCTTGATTTGTTCCTGTTGATTCTCACCTACGGAACCACTTACACGGCTGGGCCTGACATCTTTAGCCGCATGTTCTGCGCGAAGGATACCGCGACCGCGAAAAAGGCTGTGGCGATGGCCGCGGCGACGCTTGTCCCCGTTGCGTTTGTCATCGGGTTCTTGGCGGTGTACGGCGTCGGACTCGAAAACGTGCAGGGCGCACGTATCACATCGATCGCATCGCAAGTTCTCCCGGCTCCGCTGATTCCCCTGATTGCCCTTGCCCTATTGAGTGTCGTCCTCAGCAGTGCCGATACGACTCTCCTGAGCAGCTCCGTCATTATCTGCAGGTTGTTTCGTTTAGGGGAGGGGGGCCGAATTTCAAGGGCGCGTCTAGTCATCTTGCTGAACGGCGTTGTCGCCCTGTTGCTGGCTCTTGTCTTTACCGACATTATCGGCACACTTCTGCTTGCGCTTGCGGTTTATGCGGGTGCCTTCACCGTCCCTATCCTATGGGGACTTCTCGGGCTCAGGGCGAAACCGAAATTCGTGGCGGCAGCTATTGTTGCCGGTGGCGCTCTAGCCCTTGCAGGGAAACTTTGCCCCGCGGGTATGCTCGGTAGCCACACCGGCGACATCCTGATGATATCCGCTTTTGCTGTAAATGCGGCAATTCTTGCGCTTGGCCGAAAACGCTAGACCTGAAATTCACGCGTATTGGAATCCTTCTTTTGAAGTTGTTTCCCAAAAAATGTATTTTACGGAAAGAGATTTTCAAAAGGAGTTTTTATGCGTAAGGATCTTGGAGTCAAGGCTTATCTTTATCCACAGCCTACATTGGTCATTGCGACCTATAACGAGGACGGTTCCACGAATGCGATGGTGGCCGCTTGGGGTTCCATCAGTGATTCGAACCAGGTAGCTATTTACGTGGCGCATAGCCATAAGACCATGCCGAATATTCTTGCGCGCAAGGCGTTCACCGTGAGCATGGCGAACGAGAAAAACATCAAGGCCATCGACTATCTGGGAGTCACCTCGGGCAACAAGGTGGCCGATAAGTTTGCTCATTCCGGCCTGACGTCTGTCAAGAGCGCTCATGTAGACGCACCGCTGATTGCGGAACTTCCGCTCGCGCTGGAATGTAAACTCGTAAGTTACGACGAAGACTCCGAACTCCTGCTCGGCGAAATCGTGAACGTGACCGCCGACGAATCGGTACTCGACGAAACCGGTAAGCTCTCGGTCGAAAAACTTTCCCCGGTCTGCTACGATTCCGCGGGCCACGGCTATTATGTAATGGAGCGCCGCGTAGGGAACGCCTTCAGCGACGGAAAGACTCTTTAGCCATGGCAAAAATGCTCGTCAAGATTCTCATTGACAACATTGCCGGTACATGCGGTTCCCGCAAGCTCTTTGGCGAGTGGGGTCTGTCGGTGTATGTGGAGTTCGAGGGCAAGCGCTACCTGCTCGATACGGGGGCCTCGCACCTGTTTGCAAAAAATGCTGCGGTGATGGGCGTGGACCTTTCGAAGGTAGACATAGGCATTTTGAGTCACGCGCATTACGACCACAGTGACGGCATGGCGAAATTCTTTCACGTGAACGATGCTGCTCCATTCTATCTGCGAAAGGGCGCTGGCGAAAACTGCTATCATACGCACAAATTAATAGGCCGCTTCGCGTACCACGAATATATCGGAATCCACAAGGGCTTTCTCAAGCGCTTCGCCGACCGCATCCGCTTTGCCGAAGGCGACATGCAGATTGCGCCGAATGTGTTCCTGGTTCCGCACAAGACTCCGGGCCTCTCCGCGATTGGCGAGCGCGCGCATCTTTCGGTCAAGGAAAACGGCAAGTACCGCTACGACAGTTTTGATCACGAACAAAGTCTCGTCTTCGACACGCCCAGGGGCCTATTTGTCATGAACAGCTGCAGTCACGGCGGCGCGGACAATATCGTAAAAGAAATCGAGGCGACCTTCCCCGGCAAAAAGATTTACGCGCTCCTCGGCGGGTTCCACTTGTTCCGCTACAAGGACGAAGTGGTGCATGCCTTTGCGGAGCGCCTACGCGAACTCGATGTCCAGAAGATTTATACCGGACACTGCACCGGTGACCGCGCGTTCGAGATCCTGCACGAGGTCCTGGGCGACCGTGCCGAGCAGATGTTTACCGGAATGACGGTGGAGATCTAGGATAATATATAGGAATAGGGCGGGTCCCCGCCATAAATAAGTTGGCAGGTCCGCCGGACCTGCCTAAATTGCACAAAATGGCGGGGTCGGGCTATATTACAAGGCGGCCTGCGAGGGCGTTTGCCCCCGCACGCGGCTCTTGTAACGTACCAAATGGTCCGCCCATCCGGGTTACTATCCCTCCCGCAAAAAGAAATCTGTTGATAGTATGTTCATATAGTGGAGAGAAATCTGGCGGAAACCCGTTATTTCAAAAAAAAGTGAAAAAAGTGAAATTTTTTCGAGAAAAACCCTTGACAATGTTCCTG
>NZ_CAMVDO010000013.1 GCF_947166265.1 uncultured Fibrobacter sp.
TTGAAAGCCATAAATTCCTCGAAAGCTGTGTCCAACTTTCGGGGTTCACTTCACAACAGCATTTTTAGAATCTTCATCTACGGAACTCAACTGTTTCATTCGTTCACCATCGAATATAATACCCGACAAAATCTTCTGAGGGATAATTTTATTAAGAAAAAGTTTTACTTCATCAGCATTCTCAATAGGAAGAGCATCTTCGCCATTTTCTTTGATATAAGAAAGAACAACAGACTGCGTGACACTTATACCCTGTTTTATTTTTTTTGAATACTCTTCCGTTCTCTTAATTGTATATTCAATACCATCTGCCTCAAAAGAGAGTTCAACAAAACAACTCTCTTTTTTCTCTTGATCTGTATTATTCAATTCATGATATAATGCGGAATTAAGCGCATATGCCGTACTCTCTTTTCCCTTCAACTTATTAAAATCGAATCCATAGAGAACCCACCAGAAAGAGAAAAGCATTTCGGTTTTTCCGCCACCATTGGGCGCAACAATGAGGGTTATATTTTTCGAACCATTAGTCTTAAAATCTATCGTGAGATCGCGAAAACAGCGATAGTTAGAATATTTAATGCTACACAGTTTCATTCTTTGCAACCTCGCTGATTTTATTATCTACAAAACTTTTTAGGTTTTCACGACCAATAGTTTTTTGACAGGATTTAGCATACTCAATAATATCAAGAAAAGCTTTTTTCTCTTTTTCAGAAAAACCTTCTTGTTCAAGAACAACTTCAATAGGATTATTCTTCATTAGATAAATCCTCCATAGTCAAATTATATTTTTTCATAATGTTTTCAACAATCCTTTTGTTATCTTCAAGATTTTCAGATAAACGGCTATATTCACAGAAACGAGCCATTTCCGATGCAATTATAGAGCGGCAACCCACACCATAGTTTTGGAGAGTAGGAAGTACGATCATGTCATAAATGTTCGCTTCGCTTTTGCCGCTTTCAGCACATAGCCTCAATACTCGCCCACGACGCTGGACTGTTTGACGTAAAGAACTATCACTGGACAAGATGTATATTTTATCCAATTTCGGAACATCAACACCTTCATCAAAACATTTAATCGCCACAAGGACATCAAAATAACCTTGAGAAAACTTTTCCAAGACCCTTGTTCTATCTACGGTTTTACTCGTAAACTGCGACACTCGCATCTTCATATTGTGAATGATTTGAGTTACCCGATCAATAATAGATTCTTCTTCCGCTTTTCCCTGACCACAATAAATAACAGAATTACGAAATGGATAATCACCATTCATACTTTCCAATTTGAGCAATTTTCCCGATGCCTGTTTAATGATTAAACTGCGTTCCGTTCTTAATCGAGAAATTTTATCTTCATCACGATTCTCTTGATTCATTTCAAGAGCCAAGGCTTTAGATTTCACCTTATACCTATTTGTTTCCTCATCACTGAGATATACGATAATAGGGTGATATCTGTAATGGGACAAGTAACCAGCATCAATCGCTTCTTCTATGCTGTAGATAAATGTTTCGTTCTTATCCTTGGTAAAAAAGCTCTTAATTCCATCAGCTTGAAACTTTTCAAAACGTTCAAGCGTAGCACTCAATCCAAGACGACAAAGAGGATCTTTGGGAACCGACTTTAAATATGCTGGGGTAAGATTATGGGCTTCATCAACAATAAAGAACAAATTGTCAATATCTTTGCATTGGCTGGCAAACTTTGCAAAAAATGTGTCATAAACAGCGATGCAAATAACTGTTTTACGTTCTCCGTAAAATAGAATGGACGCATCATCATAGTTTTCGTCACTTTTTCCAGCTGCAAGCCCTCCAAGATAATATATATCTTCGAAACCGCATTCATCAAAGGCCGCTTTCCATTGAGGTTGCAGATCTGTTTGCGGGACACATACAACAACAAAAAGGGGACCTTTATCCTTTATTGCTCGTTCAACGGTTTTCACAGCGGTAAATGTTTTTCCCGTTCCTGTAGCCATTTCATAAAAATGGGCGTATTCATTGTTTACGAATTCATTTATCGCTTGTTCCTGATAAGGACGTATTTTTTTTGAATGCCTTGATTGCTCTTTTTTGCTTTTTTGAAAAGACTCTATCGCCTGTTCAAGAGATGCGCTTTTACGATATTTCTCAAAAATCTGTTTTTCTACTGCTTCCGGGAAATCCATTACCTGTATTTTTTCTCCAAAGCAATTATTCCAAAGTTTATTAAAATAATCTTGTTGGAGTTCGATCATTTTACTTCCACCATTCCACGATAACGCGACACCGATACATTCTGCATTGCGCAACTTTGCATTTACAGTCTCATTTGCAGAACCCGAAAAATAAATCTTATTGCCATCTTCATCCGAAAAGATTCCTATTTTTTCGTGATACAAACCGTCTGGCATATATGCAATCTTTATTATAAGATTTTTTTCATAAATCATATTGCATATAATATCAAGAGCAGCGAGTTCTGATTCTGAAAAATGGTCCCCTTCGCTTAATTCGCGCAGCAAGGATCTTGTTATGCATTCTTTATCGAGTTTTTGTCCTGCAATAATTATGTTAATATCTTCCTCAGACAAGCGCGGATTGCATACTAGGTGTATTTTTCCACCATTCTCTAAAAATGATATAATGCCTTCAATATCAAGAATTAAGGAACCTAACGAGAAAAAGCCAACCCCTCTTTCAAGAAAGACGCTCTCTCGATAACAAGGAATAAAAAAATCCCTGTCCAAATCATTTGTCAGACTTCTGTATATAGGCAAATAATTGTTTTGCGTAAGCATAAATAATATCGGTTTGCAAATAATATAAATAATTTACAAAGACAATTTGCGACAAAAACAAATTTTTTCGATTTAAATGTAACAAATAAGCGAAGGCCGTTATAAGGAAAAAAGGATGAATTTTCGTTGTTTTCTATTCAAGATTGGTCCTTTTTCGGGAGTGGCGCTACAAGATGTTCGCTGTTTTAAAGGATCTTTCTTAATTACAATCTCCAATCCTTGCATTTCTACCTTAATTCACCTCACAGTTCGGTCCCTTGACGCCCAAAATACGCGAGTATAGATTTGGGGTATGACTTACTATTTTATCAGCGATCTACATCTCGATTTCTATGTGTCGCCAGTGTTTCGCACAATCGACATACTGCGTATGGAATTTGAAGACTTCTTTGAACGAAATTTCTTGCCTGCGGATGCGTGCTGCATCGCGGGCGATATCGCAAATGACTACTTCAATTATATGGAGTTCCTGAAGTTCATTGCCGAGAAATACAAAAGTGTTTATGTTTGCCTGGGAAACCACGACATCATCACCGAACGCATTGGAAAATTCGGCTCCGACAGGGATTTTCTCACCTCCGAGAGCAAGATAAAATACTTTCTTGACGAAACCAAAAAGATTCCGAATCTGCAACTGCTTGAAAACCGCATCGCAGACGATGTCGCCGGCTGCATGGGCATGTGCGATTTCAAGTTCAAACATACGCCTTCGGCTTCCGAGATGGTGAACAAAATCCTTTGGGCGACGCGCTGGTTCGATGGTCGGCACTGGAATTACAAACTGAACGACGCCGACAAACTCTGGCGACACTACGATAGCGTATTCCGCAAACTTACCGCACAACGCCCTAAAATCATAATGTCACATTTTCTGCCGTTGGAATTCGACATGCCTGAGCGCTACAAACAAGATCCCTGCTCAAACTTCTTCTACTTCCACGGAGCAAAATACCTCGAAAAGATGGATGACGGAAGTATCTGGCAAGCAGGTCATACACACACCGCCATCAAGCGCGAATTCACCGATAAACTCGGCAAAAAACACCTGCTACTTTGCAATCCCGTTGGTTACCCCGAAGAAAATCCATACGCAGAATATGGACTAAAGCGAGAAGACTTTTTAGTGGAAGTAGAGTAAAAAAAGAGCACATTATGGACACACCCGAAATTAGCAACCGCTTTGATGCAGAAGACATTCGCAAACTGCGCGAATACAATTCCCTGAAGCATTCCAAGATGACCCACAAAGAAATCTTGGAAGATATCCGACAAGGAGCAGAATCCTTTATGTCAGAATTCAGTAGTTGCGTTGCTGAAAAATTTATCGCCATCAAAATTCAAAATCGGTGACAAATCGGTGATAAATATGGCGGTAAATTTAATTTCCAAAAACCACTTGACAGGATCTTGCTAAAAAATTATAATTAGTGCACAGATGTACAGAAGCCAACTTTTTTAACCCCGCCTTTTTTAGCATGTAGGCGGAAAGGAGTATCTAGCGTGTTGACCATAATGACTAAAAAAGATAAATTATGGGGGAATTATGGCTCTTGAAATAAGAAACATTCCGGTTCTGACAGGCTCTACGGCAGAGTCGTTTGTGCGTGCTGCCGAAGAACGCGAAAAGAACCCCCGTCATCTCGGGCTCAAGGTTTCCTTCGCCCAGATTGACGAAATGGCCGCCCGCGCCCGTTCTTATAGAGAGTCCCATAATGGAAAGAATCCGTTTAGCATCTGATTACAAGTCAGATTTCGCATCATTGAAAAATTGACAACCTCTCCACATCGCAAAAACTCCCCCAGTCTGGAGGAGTCTTGAAGACAGAAGGCAAATGTTGTGTCGTTCCCTTCGGCGGTGCTTCGACAGGCTCAGCAACCGACTCAGGTAACCGAACTAGCGTGATTTACTCGTACAATCCTTTGCTGAAGTAACGGTCACCACGGTCGGGGGCCACGAACACAATGTTTCCGCGTGCGCCCGAGGCGATGAGTTTCTTGGCTGCGGTGAATGCGGCACCTGAAGAGGAGCCTGCGAAGATTCCTTCTTTCTTGGCGAGTTCGCGAGCGCCACCAAAGGCGTCGTCATCGTTGATTTTGATGACCTGGTCCACGAGCGACATGTCCATGGTGTCGGCGATAAAGTCGTTGCCGATTCCTTCGATGTTGTAGTCGCCGTGTTCGCCGCCGCCCATGGTAGAGCCGATGGGGTCTGCGAGCACACCCTTGATGTTCGGGTTCTTTTCCTTGAGCGCCTTGAGAATTCCGCTAAAGGTGCCGCCACTGCCTGCGCCTGCGACCACGTAGTCGATTTGTCCGTCTAAATCTTCGTAGATTTCGGGGCCGGTGGTTTCGTAATGGGCGAGCGGGTTGGCCATGTTGCGGAACTGCCTGAGCGATACGGAGCCCGGAATTTGCGTCAGGAGTTCTTCGGCCTTCTTTTCGGCGCCGAGCATGCCGTCTTCACGCGGGGTGTTGATGAGTTCTGCGCCGAGGGCGCGCATGAGCGTCTGCTTTTCTTGCGAGAACTTGGTGGGCACCACGAATATCACGCGGATGCCACGGTTGAGGGCTGCAAAAGCGATGCCGAGGCCGGTGTTGCCTGCGGTGGCTTCGACAATGGTTCCGCCCGGTTTCAGGAGCCCCTTTTCAATCGCGTCGTTCACCATGTAAAGACCGGTGCGGTCCTTCACGCTACCCGAAGGGTTCCAAAGCTCGAGTTTGGCAAACAGGTTTACACCTTCGGGGAGTCCCACGTGCGTAAGCTTTACAAGCGGAGTCTTCCCGATTAAAGATTGCATCGATTCATAGTAATGCATATTATGCTTCCTTCGTGGCGTTGATGCCGGCGTTCAAATCCAAGATAATGTCATCGACTTTTTCGATACCTACAGACAAACGAATCAGTCCATCGGTAATGCCCACCTTCTCGCGAATTTCCTTCGGAATAGAGGCATGGGTCATGGTAGCCGGATGGCATACGAGGCTTTCAACACCGCCCAAACTTTCGGCGAGAGAAATCAGCTGCAGGGCCTTGAAGAATTTCTTGATGTCATAGTTTTCGTAAAGTTCGAACGAAATCATGGCGCCGCCGTTCTTGGCCTGCTTCTTGTTGATTTCGTAACCCTGAGCAGTCGGGAGTCCCGGATAATAAACACGCTTCACGGCTTCGTGCTGTTCCAAGTAGCGGGCAATGCGTTCCGCATTTTCGGTATGGCAATCGAGGCGCACGCCAAGCGTCTTGATGCCGCGAATCAAGAGGAAGGAATCGAAGGGGCCGAGCACGGCGCCCACGGCATTCTGGTTGAACGCGAGCTTTTCTGCGATTTCTTTATTGTTGGTCACTGCAAGGCCAGCCACCACATCGCTATGGCCGCCCAAATACTTGGTTGCAGAATGCACCACGATGTCGGCGCCAAGTTCCAGCGGACGCTGCAAATAAGGAGTCATGAAGGTGTTATCGACAATGGTCAGAATTCCATGCTTCTTGGCGATGGCAGCGACGCCAGCCAAGTCCGTCACGGTCAGGAGCGGGTTTGCCGGGCTTTCGATAAAGAAGGCCTTCACATCGGGCGTCACCTTGGTATCGAGCGTTGCCAAATCGGTCGTATCTTCGATAGAATAGGTAATGCCGAGGTTCTTGAAAACTTTGTCCAGAACGCGGAAGGTTCCGCCATAAACGTTGCTAGAGATAATGATGCGGTCACCCTGCTTAAAAAGCGAAAGCACCGTAGAAGTTGCAGCCATGCCGCTACCAAAAGCAAAGCCCGCCACACCGCCTTCGAGGTCGGCAATCAACGCTTCGAGCGCTGCACGCGTGGGGTTACCCGTGCGGGAATATTCCCAACCGGTATTTTCACCGAGGCCCGCCTGCTTATAGGTAGAAGTCTGGTAGATAGGAACGTTGACAGCTCCCGTGACCTTGTCGCCATCGATGCCGCCATGGATGAGTTTCGTTTCGATATATTTAGAAGTTGACATTTTTTGAAGTCCTTTAGCGCCATGCGCCTTTTATTGTTTAAATTCGGATAAAAAAATCCCGCTCTGGAGACACAGCCGAGCGGGAATCTGTTTTAGATAAAAGCCTAAAAACTAGTCGCCCGTTCGACATCGACCCCAACAGCAACAACACATGTTCATCAGGTTTTGATTCATTTTTATTTTCCTATCATTTACATAGGGATAATATAGACAAAAACAATAACGCTGTCAACTGAAAACGGGCTATCCAGTTATACTATTTTTCTTTGGTTTGTTATAGTTTAAAACGATAACCAGCCTGTATCAAGGCCTGTCACGGGCTCAATCCGCTTCACATTCTTCTGCGCATCGGTAACCACGGCCATTCCCGTCAGATAATTCATCCAGCGTTGCGGCGTAAAGGTCATCTTGCAAAAGTGCGTGAGGCTCGGAACCACCCAAGCATCATGCGTCGCAAAAATGTTGAAGCGACAATTTCCCTTTTCAAGCATCATCGAAAGCATTTCTTCGGAACGTGCAGGCAGCGGAGCAAAAGCTTCTTTTTCACCACGCGGGTTACCTGCAGCCTCATTCTTTAACCATTCGCAAATGCCTTCGTAAAATCCGGCGCGCAACACCTTGGTGTATTCATCGTAATCTTGAACAAAGTATTCTGCCAAGCAATCGAGCTTTTCGATATGCGGATTTTCAACGCCGCGACCTTTCGCGATACAAGAAGCAGTCTCCATGCAACGCCCTACCGGGCTTGAATAAAAGCAGATATCGCCTTCGGCAGGAATGCACTTACCCAGCGACAGAGCCTGCTCGCGCCCGCGCTCCGTAAGACCTACATGCGCACCGAAGTCAGGATCGTTGGGAGTAATATGGTTGCGTTCACCGTGACGCACCAACAGGAACACGCGTTCGTCAGACAAAAGAGATGCAAAGAAATCTGCGGCTTTTATAAAATCATTCATCTTTTAGATCCTTCGACTTTGCCCTTCGGCAGGCTCAGGGACCTTATTTCGGTTGGTGCCCTTCGACAAGCTCAGGGACCTTACTCGATTAAATCCCAAGCATTCCAGAAATGGGGATCCAGATCGCATGCGCAATCGCAAAACTCAAAATGCCGAGCAAGAATCCACAAACAATATCCGTCAGCCAATGCACACCAAAGTACACGCGCAAAAGTCCCCATGTAAGCGGCAAGAGCATCATGATCCAGCCATACTGCGGTACCGCATAGAACACCGCCGATGCCACCGCCAGGTTGTTCATCGTATGTCCCGATGGAAAGCTGTACTTGTCGAGCGGCGGGACTTCCGCCTTGATTTGCGGATTGGCAGCAAAGGGCCTCGGGCGCTTGGTCGAAAGCTTAACGCCCTCGTACAAGGCGAGCGCCACTCCCACCGCTACCAAAGCCTGCGCCAAAATCGGCCAGAACGCAGACCAGCCAATATGCAAAAAAAGCAACAACGCAAAAACGCCCCAAATGTATCCGTCGCCCAGGCGCACGTAAAACTTGAGGAACTTGTTCACCTTCGGCGAAAAATGCCGATTCGTCCAATAGACCGAAACCCGGTTGTCAAACTCTGCAATTTTCTTGAACATCGGGGTAAATGTAGATTTTTCAGTCTACGTAGCTTCTTCAAAATTCTTATTTTTTTTATGAAAAGGAGATTCCCGCCAGTTTATCCCGGACTTGTTCCGGGACGGGAATGACAATTATAAATAGTAAAGGAAACTACAATGCGCGTACTCGTACTTAACTGCGGCAGCTCTTCGGTGAAGTTCGCTGTCATCGACACCCAGACCAAGGAATCCATCTCCAGCGGCCTCGTCGAAAATATCGGCGTCAACGGCCACGTCAAGGCCAAGGGCCCCGCCGGCAACATCGACTTCAATTTCGATTGCCCCACGCACGCCGAAGCCGTCGCCGAGGTACAGAAGTTCCTCGCCGAACAGAAGCTCACCGACACCATCGAAGCCATCGGCCACCGCGTAGTGCACGGCGGCAAGTACGTCAAGAGCGAGCGCGTCACGCAGGAAGTCATCGACTACATCCGCAGCATCACGCTGTTCGCCCCGCTCCACGAACCCGCACACGCCACCGGCATGGAATGCGCCACCAAGTTCTTCCCGGGCCTCCCGCAGGTCGCCGTGTTCGACACCGCCTTCCACCAGACTATGCCGCGCAAAGCCTACCTCTACGGCATCCCCTACAAGTTTTACGAAGAAGACAAGATCCGCCGCTACGGTGCGCACGGCACGAGCCACCGCTTCGTGACGGCCGAAGCCGCCAAGATCTTGGGCAAGAAGCCGGAAGACTGCTGCTTCATTACCGCCCACCTCGGTAACGGCTCCAGCTGCTCCGCGATTCTCAACGGCCAGTGCGTCGACACCACCATGGGTTTCACCCCGCTCGAAGGCTTGATCATGGGAACCCGTTCCGGTTCCATCGACCCGGCAGTTCTCTTCTTCATCAGCAAGAAGTACGGTTACGATATCGACCGCCTCGACAAGCTCGTGAACAAGGAATCGGGCCTCCTCGGCCTCTCCGGACTCTCTAACGACATGCGCACCCTGACGCAGGCCGCAAGCGAAGGCCACGTGGGCGCACAGATCGCCCTCGAAACGTTCGCCTACAGGCTCACCCGCGAAATCGGCGGCATCGCCATGGCACTCCCGCGCATCGACGCGCTGGTATTCACCGGCGGTATCGGCGAGAACAGCAAGCTTGTCCGCAAGATGGCGATGGACAACCTCAAGATTCTCGGCTACCAGATCGACGAAGCCCGCAACGAAAAGAACGGCAAGGAATCCGGCCACATCATCAGCAAGGACGGCACGCCGACCGCCATGGTCGTCGCTACCAACGAAGAACTGCTCATCGCCCTTGACACCGAAGCTCTGGTGAAATAAACGAGAGACGAAAGAACGCCGCTCCGCGGCTACAGACGAGAGAAGGCTCCGCTAAAGCGGAGCCCTTTCTTTTAAATATCGTTACGAAATATCTCTCGTCTTTCGTCTGTAGGGCCGTAGGCCCGTCCTCTCGTCTATTTAATCGTCCAGGTCTGTCGATTGACTTGCAGGATCTTTCTGCCTTGCACCTGAGCGGCTGCGGCGCGTACCTGAGCCTCGGACACCGGGAGCTTGGCCTGCCACATCACGCGGCCCTGCATATCGAACAGAGCCACCGAGCCACGATTTGCAACAATGGCATTCTGCCAGGTCGCCTTGTACGTCACCACCACAGGGGCAATTCCCGAAGCGGCTTCGCCAACCAGAATCACAATCGTCGCCGTGGTAGAATCGGCAGCATCCTTTGCCTGAACCTTCACGCGGAAAATGCCGTCATTCAGCACCGTCGAATCGGTTGCAGGGGCAATCGTCAACACGCCGTCGACAATCTCGGTCGCAAGCACTATCGGAGCGGTAACCTTGTATGCAAGGCTGTCGCCATCGGCGTCATAGAACAGGGAATCCAGCACGATAGATTCGCTCCAGCCCGTCTTTTCGACGCGCAGCGTGTCACGCATCGCCACGACCGGGCCATCGTTCACCGGGGTGATATAGATATGAATCTTGAACGTCTCCGGAACAGAGACGCTGTCCGTAACGCTCACCGTCACATAAGCATCGCCAAAGGCATCCCTTTCGGCAAGCACCCACCAGGCGCCCTTGTTGTTCTGAGTCTTCGTCTTTCCGTCATCGCTCGTAAAGGTGTAATACAGCTTGGACTTGCCATCAGATGCCTTCGCCCAGGTGCTGTAAAGCTTTTCGGCATACGTCAGGGAGCCGCTATCTTCACGGATAGTCGTATCGAGGGTTGCCGGTTCCACCACCACAATCGGAGGTTCGGGCATGTCGATTACCGTAAGGGTGACAATCGCGAAACCCGATTTCTGACCCTTGGCAGTTTCCACATGATAGGCAAAGTAGTCTTCGCCATAGAAATCCTTTTCGGGCATATAGGTGAAGCTACCATCTTCGTTAAGAGTAAGTTCGCCATGGTCCGGGACTTCGTCAAGAACGGCAATCAAGGCAACCGTGCGGTCGTCGGGGTTGTAATCGTTGGCGAGAACACCCTTTGCAGCCTTCACAGAGAATTCCACATCTTCCTTGACTTCGTAGGCATCCTTGGCTGCCACAGGCAAATCATCCACAGGATTCACTTTCACATAGAAATTGACACCCACGGAATCGACTCCGGACTTCGCCCAGAAGGTCAACTTTGCAAGGCCATAGGCATCGGCTACCGGGGTAAACATAATGTAATGCGTTCCGCCCGTCAGCAAATGTTCCGCATTGATAACGCCCTTTGAGGTCACGCCATACACCACCTGTTCAAGTCCGTCAGCATCTTCCAAAACAAAAGCCGTCGCAGGGAACTGCAGCGCATCTACAGTATCGGGGTTAAAGTCTTCGTCCAGTTCGAGGGTATCCTTGAAATAGGACATATCGACCTCGGCGAGTACCATCGGGTCATTCACCGGAGTAACTTCAATCGACACAGTCGCAGGATCACTTTCCTTGCTAGTCGCATCCGTAACCGTATAGGTGAAGAAGTCAACACCGTTAAAGTTTGCCTCCGGCGTGTAGGTAAACGTTCCGTCGTATTCGCCAGCAGCATTCTTACCCAGCACCAGGGTCCCGTGCTGTACGTCGTCTACAAGGGCAATCGTAAGAGGCTTCGATCCTTCAGGATCATCGACATCGTAGTCGTTCTTCACGAAATTATTCGTAATCTTGACCTTCAGGGTCGAGTCTTCCTTGACCGTATAGGAATCGTCAACAGCGACAGGAGCGTTATCGCGGTCCTTGACCGTCACCGTGAGAGTGTACGAGACTGCAGCGTGGATTCCGTCGCTTGCTTTCAGGTTAACGGTAACATCGCCACTGACATTGGGGGTAGCCACCATATAAACATGGCCGTCCTGTTCATAAGAAGCCTTCGCATTGACAAACGAGGCGTAGCTCTTGTTCAAAAGGATCGATGCCGTCACGGTCGCGTCGCCATCTTCATCACTGAAAATCGTGGAGAGGTCGATATCCAGGGTATCGCCTTCGTTCAGGACTGCAGTTCCCTCTGCATCGCCCACAAGTTCCGTAGGATTGGTCACGCACTCGTCTGCAAGGATAAAGCTCGAAATCTCGATGTTGTTTGTCGTGGTCGAGGCCGACTTTGCGTGGTTATCCTTGAATGCGAACTGCACGCCCGTCTGGTAAACCGCCGACCAGTTCACCTTCGTCTTGGAAGTCCAGCCCTGGGTAAGGGAGGAGAATGCGATAAAGGTCTTCTTAAAACCGGCTGACGCCTTGAGTTCTGCACCATAGTAGTTGTAGTCCTTAATCGTGGACTGCTTGAAATCGATGCGGAACGGAGCCTCTGCGCTATAAGTCAGGCACACGCCCTTATAGGCCGCAAGGGAAAACACGACGTCATCCTGCTGCCAGCCAAAACCAAAACCGGCCGAATTGGTCTTGCCGCTAGTTACGCTCAACGTGGCGGACTTGATCAATCCGTCAACCGACTCAGTAATAGAACTGAGCGAACCGTTAGCCGGGTCAGTGTAAGTATACCAATAGGCAGGAACCTTGTCGCCATCGCCTTCTTCGGTCCAGACCGTCGTCGTCGCGGCATAAGCGGATCCAAACAGGGCTCCCAAAGCCCCCATCAACGAAATCATTTTTTTCATCATATAGACCTCTTATGATTTCCCAATACAATCCATTGGAATAAATGTAACATAAGAATACGAATATTGCAAATTGGAATATTGCAAAAACGACCCCTCCCGAGCGGAAATGTAAAGATTTTTGAACAAAGAGACTGTAGGAATTCATTTTTTCGTTGCGGGCGGCTTTTTTCCCGTTACCCTAGCGAGTCGAGTTCCTCGTAGCGTTCGTAGGCTTTTTCGAGTTCGGCTTCGCGGTCGGAGATTTCTTTCTGGAGTTCCACGATGCGGGCGGCATTTGTGAACACTTCGGGTTTAGAGAGTTCTGTCTGGCGCTCCGAAATTTCCGATTCGAGTTTTTCGATTTTCTCGGGAAGAGCGGCGTATTCGCGCTCCTCGTTGTAGCTGCGTTTTTTCTTCTTTGCGGGAGCGCCGGCAGACCCTGAAAGGGCCTGCGCCGCCGAAGCAGCTGAAGAATTCTGCGCAGACCTCGCCGCTTTTTCCGCTTCTTTTTCGGCGGCAATACGCGCGGCGTTTGCAGCTTCCTTATCGCGGACTTTTTTCTTCGCTTCGTAATCGCTGTAGCCGCCTACCGATTCGAAAATGTTGCCGCCATCTTCGATGGCGAGGATGCTTGTCGCCACGGAATCGAGGAAGGCGCGGTCATGACTTACGGTAAGCACGCTTCCCTTGTAGTCCGCCAAAAGTTCCGCGAGCAGGTCTAGCGTTTCCATGTCGAGGTCGTTCGTCGGTTCGTCAAGTACCAGCACGTTGCTCGGATGGCTGAAGAGGCATGCAAGCAGCAGGCGGTTCCTTTCGCCGCCGCTAAGCGCACTGATGGGGCCTCGGGCACGGTCCGCCGAGAAAAGGAAGTCTTGCAAATAACTTAACACGTGGCGCTTAACGCCGTTCAATGTAATGTAGGCTTGTCCGTCGCCGATGTTTTCCACAAGTGACTTGTCTTCACGCAGGCGTGTACGCATCTGGTCGAAGTAGGCAATCTGCAAGTTCGTTCCCAGGCGCACGTCACCGGTATCCGGCGTGAGTTCGCCCAGAATCAGGCGTAAAAGCGTCGTCTTTCCAGAACCGTTCGGTCCTACGATACCGATGCGGTCGCCACGGGAAACTTCGGTCGAAAGCCCGCTAATAAGAGGCGCCCCGTCGTAGGAGTAGCTTACGTCGGTGAGTCTTGCCACCAGGCGCCCCGAACGGTCGGCCTCGGTAATCTGCATATTCACGTTGCCCGTTCGGGTGCGGCGCGCCGCACGCTCCTCGCGCATTTTAATGAGCGCCCGCACGCGGCCCTCGTTCCGGGTCCTACGCGCCTGGATTCCCTTGCGAATCCACACTTCTTCTTCGGCGAGGCGTTTGTCGAAAAGCGCGTTCGCCTTGTCCTCTTCGGCAAGCGCCTGGTCGCGGAACTGCACGAACTTATCGTACGGGAAATCCCAGCAGCGTACACGGCCACGGTCCAAATCAAAAATGCGGTTCGCCACCCGGCGTACAAAGGTGCGGTCATGACTTACGAACAAAAGCGCACAGTTCAGTCTCGTCACGATTCCTTCGAGCCACTGGATCGCGGGAATGTCCAGATGGTTCGTGGGTTCGTCGAGCAGCAACAGGTCCGGGTCCTGCGCAAGTGCTCGCGCAAAAAGGGTGCGGCGTTTCTGTCCGCCACTCAAGCTGTCGTATAATGCCTCGGGATCGATTCCCGTCTTTCCTAGAATCGCCTCGGCGTGGGTGTCACGCGATGCGTCATCGCCCACCTTCCATGCCGCCGAATTCCCTACAGAAACGGTGCCCATCACCACATCGCGAACGGTTCCATCAATATGCGCGGGAATCTCCTGAATCATACGCGAAATGCGAAGCCCCGACTTTTTCACGATGTCACCCGACTGCGCCTCGGTCTCGCCCGAAAGCACCCGTAAAAGGGTGCTCTTGCCGCAACCGTTGCGGCCGACCAGACAAATCCGGTCGCCGGCCTCGATGTCAAAGCTCACGTTATCCAGCAGCGGGGCGTTCGCCCCTATTCGCAACAACAGGTTCTGGGCAGAAAGAATCGGCATAAATCCTATTTCTTGATATTCTCTTTAAGTTTCAAAATGCGGCGAACGCTTTCGTCAATACGGGATTCTTCAATCTTTCCGTCTTCGACGGCCTTCACCACGGCATCAAACGCATTCACGAAATGAAGCGGACAAAGGACAATGTCGATTCCCGCCTGAATCGCCTTGATAGCCGCATCTTCGTTGCCATAGTCGTTCACGATGGCACCCATATCCATGGCATCGGCGACAATCACGCCCTTAAAGCCGAGTTCACCGCGCAGCTTGTCCTGCAGAATGACCGGCGAAAGCGTAGACGGCAGATTGTTCCCCGTCACCTTGGGTGCTGCGATATGCGCCGTCATGATTATCTGGGCGCCCGCCTTGATTCCCGCCTTGAACGGAACCATTTCACACTTTTTCATTTCGTCCCAGGTCTTGTCGGTCGCCACGTAACCCGTGTGCGTATCTGCCTTCACGTCGCCATGTCCAGGAAAATGCTTGAGCGTTCCGACAATCTTTGCCGAATCGAGCCCTTCCAGGTACTTCACCACCATCTTCGCCGCCACTTCCGGCTTGTCCGAAAACGCGCGCGGACCGATTACGATATTTTCCGGATTCGTGTTCACGTCGGCTACCGGCGCAAAGTCGATATCGAAACCGTATTCCTTGACATAGGAACCGATAGTAAAAGCCGCCTCGTAGACATCATTCGGATCGCCCGACTTGGCAATGGCCTCCATGCTTTCATACTTGGGAAGGTCAAAATTTTCGCTATTTGCAATACGCGCCACACGGCCGCCTTCCTCGTCAACCGCAAGCAGGGGCGAACCGTTCAAGGTCTTTATTTTCTTGACAAACGATACCAGCTGCGATTCGTCCTTGATGTTGTGGGCAAAAAGGATCATACCGCCTATAGGGTAATCCTCATTCACGGCGGACATGGTCGCGTTCACCTTTTGCAGCTTGTAATCGACCAGTTCGCTATAGTGGCTCCAGTGGATGCTCGTGTCCAAGGCCTCCGGACGCACAATGAACATCTGCCCCACCTTTTCGCGCAGGCTCATCTTGCCGATGGCATCTTCGATCGAATCGCTTTCTACCCCGGAACTACCGACGGACAAGTCCGATTCGGAACAGGACGAAAGGATAAATCCGGCCGCCAAAACAAAAGCCGAAAGCCATATTTTGGAACATTTCATCAAACACCTCGTTAATACATCTTTCTTAAAAATAAAAAGTTTTGAGCTTTCAATGGAAAAATTTGTTATAATTAAAAGTATGAAAACCTTTTCGCCGTTGAACCTCTTGACAAACCGCTTGGCGGTCGCACTTCTTGCAGGCGTCCTTTCCACCCCTCTTTTTGCGCAGGGTGTTTTCGAAGGCAGCGGCGAAGTAAGTGACCCCAACTGCGTTGGCGACGGATGCGGCTATGTCCCCGCCGGAGAGGCCACGCAGAGCAACGGCGAACAGGGCTATTCCTACGGCGAAAGCGCCAACAGCGAAGACAACTCCAGCGAAGGCGATTCCACGCAAACATCGGCTGACAGCTCACAGGCACCCGCAAAAGTCGCAACGGCGAACATCGACGAAGAAGACGATGACCGCCCCCACTACGTCAACGAAAGTGCCGCCGAATACCGCGCCCGCAAGGAAGGCTTTTCAAAAGGGGTCCAGTTCGGTGTCCGCGCCACAGGGGGCGCAAACAAGAGTTTCGGCAAGAAAGCCGACGACTGGAACATCGGATACGACTTCGGCGGAGGCCTCATGGCAAGGCTCCCCCTCGGCGGCACCTTCGGAGTCGCGACCGAACTTTCCTTCAGCTACCGCCACTACAGCTACGAAGGCAAGACCAACTACAGCAAGAACTCGGCGACCATCGACGAGATGCTCTTCGAAATCCCCATCATGGGGCAATACATCTTTGACGAAGACGGACTGTTCGTTGGCCTCGGAATCAATCTCGGCCTCAAGATGAATGGAGATTCCGAATTCAAGCAGACCACGACCATCGACGGCAAACAGGTCAAGTCCACGAACAGCAACACGGTGCCTACCTCGGGTGTCGAAATCGGCGGCCTTTTCGACCTAGGCTACATCGTCAACCGCTGGCTGGTCGTCGATATCCGCGTCGTACAGAACTTCTCGAACACGCTCGACATGAACCTGATCGCCGAATCACCCCTAATGCATTCAAAACTTTACACAATGCATACCTCGCTTGGGCTCACATTCCTGCTCTAAATCAGCACTCGGCACCCCAGTTCCGCTAAGTAAAAAAAATTTTCTGCACTATTTTTACACGCTGAAATTATTTTATAGGCGGTCTTTACGTGTTCTTTTATTATAATTTGATTATGGATTTCAAGAGATTGAGTGTAATTGCCACCCTGGCACTTGCCCTAGCGATTCCCGCCTGGGCACAGGACGATTCTAACGATGACGAAGGCTGGGCTACCGCAGCAGACGCATCGACCGCAGCTGCCCCTTCGGACGAAGCCCCCACCTACGACGGATCGACCGACAGCGAATTTGCAGACGACGAAGAATACGCGAGCGCTTACGCCCGCTACAAAGCCGAAACGACCAAGAGATCCGAAATCAACAAGCTCCGAAACGAAGGCTTCCAGCGCGCCGTGCTGCTCGGCATTCGTGCCCAGGTCGGTACCAATACCTTCTTCGGCGAAAACTCCGACGGCTGGGGCATGGGTTTCCAGACGGGCGGTGGCCTCATGGTCAAGATGAACTTCCTGGTCAAGAACCTGAGCCTCGTTCCCGAACTTACCTTCAACTACAGGCACTACGCCTACGAGGAAGAGATGGAATCCGGCTACACCAACGAGGCCTCCATCGACATTTTCATCTTCGAAATTCCCATCATCTTCCGCTACACCTTCGAAGACTACAATTTCTTCGTGGGACTCGGCCTGAACATGGGGCTCAAGCTGAAGGGTTCCTCCGAGTTCAATACGAGCGGCGAAACGCGTGAAAACACCGTAGCCACCTCCGGCATGGAAGTGGGCGGAGCTTTCGACATCGGCTACATGATTACCCGCTGGGTGAGCATCGACCTGCGCGTGGTGCAGTGCTTTACGAGCCTCCTGAACAAGACTCTCGTCGCCGAACAGTCGTTCGAAAACTCCTCGCTGAACACCTTCTATTCGACCATCGGCATCAGCGTTCTCTTCTAGCAAAATTCACGAGGACATACCAGAAATCGCACAAGGGGTCTTGACAGGCCCCTTCCTTTTAGTGTATATTTGTGCAGTGCAGGAACAGGCCTGGCCTCCCCTGCGAAGAATTTCACGCGTTTTAGTATATTTGAATTATGGACCAGCCGCTCGCCGAAAGATTACGCCCGCAAAACCTGGATGAGTTTCTAGGCCAGAACAAGATTCTGGGCGAGCAGAGTTTGCTTCGCAAAAGTCTCGAAAACGACAACGTGCCGAGCATGATTTTCTGGGGCCCGCCGGGCTGCGGAAAGACGAGCCTCGCCCACGTGATCCGCCAGCATACGAAAAAGTCGTTCGTCGCCCTTTCTGCGGTGGCAAGCGGAGTGAAAGAAGTCAAGGAAGTCCTCGCAGATGCCCGACGGATGAAGGGGATGTTCCACGACACGATCCTTTTCATCGACGAAATCCACCGGTTCAACAAAGGACAGCAGGATGCGCTGTTGGGTGCCGTCGAGGACGGCACGGTGACGCTTATAGGCGCCACCACCGAGAACCCTGGGTTCGAGGTCAACAGCGCATTGCTCAGCCGCTGCCAGCTGATTCTTTTTGCGCCCTTAAGCAAGGAAGATTTGCGTACGCTGATTTTCAGTGCGCTACGCGACCATCCGCGCGGCCTGCAACTCAAGGATGTAGAAGTCGAAGAAGCCGTCGTCGACAAGCTCATCGCGCAATCCGACGGCGACGCACGATTCCTGCTGAACCAGATCGAATGGATCGGCAAGAACCTCGGCGACAAAAAAGTCATCGACGAAAAACTCCTCGAAGAATTCCAATACAAGAAGCCCCTGCGTTACGACAAGGGCGGCGAAGAACATTACAACCTGATTTCTGCCTTGCATAAGTCTATCCGCGGCTCGGACCCCGATGCGGCCCTCTACTGGCTGCACCGCATGCTACAAGGCGGCGAAGACCCGCGCTTCATTCTGCGCCGACTCATGCGCATGAGCATGGAAGATATCGGCCTTGCCGACCCTAACGCGCTACTGCTTGCCACATCTGCCCGCGAAGCCTACGACTTCATGGGAATCCCCGAAGGCCTCATCGCCCTCGACGAACTCGCCATCTACCTTTCGCTCGCTCCCAAGAGCAACAGCGTGGAACTCGCCGGGATGAAAGCGGATTCTATCGTTAAGCAGACAGGTACGCTCCCCGTTCCCCGCGCCTTCCGCAATTCGGTCACGAAGGTCGGCAAAAAATTGGGCTACGGAATCGACTACCAGTACGACCACGACAGTCCTGGCGCCTATTCCGC
This sequence comes from uncultured Fibrobacter sp., assembly GCF_947166265.1. Classification (NCBI taxonomy): domain Bacteria; kingdom Pseudomonadati; phylum Fibrobacterota; class Fibrobacteria; order Fibrobacterales; family Fibrobacteraceae; genus Fibrobacter; species uncultured Fibrobacter sp. Next base: position 18,964 of record NZ_CAMVDO010000013.1, read on the forward strand.
ACAGGAACATTTGCCCAAGCAGCTCGAAGGCACCGAAATTTACCAGCCCAAGCCCTACGGCAAGGAAAAGCAACTCGGCGAACGCCTCGCGCAGCTCAAGCAAATCAAGCGGGAAAAGAACTCCAAATAAAAGATCCCCGCAGCGCAGGGATGACAAGTAAGGTCGTGGGGATGACAGAAGAGCTTACTTTCTCATAAGCTTGAGGCCGATCCAAATGGAATAGCCGCTCGCGTCCTTGTGGTTTTCACCGATATCGCCCAACGACATAACGTCGGCCCCCACGGCGACTCCGGCAAACATTCTGTCGGACACCTCCCAAACATAGCCAAGCTCGCCCATCAAGTTGACGTTTATGGCACCAATGCCACCGCCGCTACCCAGCAGAAAATTTCCGGCAAAACCGAAATACATATTCTTGAGACCATCATCCTGAAGGCCAAACGGAAAAATCGTTATACCAGGACCGGCACCCAGAAAAACGGAACCAGGGTCAATATCCTTGTCATCCCAACCAGAAACAGACCCCTCCGTAAACTCGAGCTCCACATTTGCAAAAAAGGCGATAATCTTTCCGAAGTGGCCACCAAAGCGTGCGTCAATCAAGGTTCCCACACCCGTGTACCCAACTTCGTCTTCCTTTTTAGCAGGCTTATTTTTTTCGCAAACATACCGTCCATCACTTTCAAAATGGCAACCGTCTGCCAGACCATCGCTCGATTTACGACGTTTCACCACTGTCGCCTCTAGGTGCCGAAAAGTGCCACCCAGCGTCATGTCAAAATAAAAACCATTCCCCGCAACCGCGCGGGCAGGGCCGTACTGCTGAGCGGGCGCACCCTGCTGTTCAACAGGCATAGGTTCTACAGCGGAAGGCGGCTTTTCGCAAGGCGAATACACCGAACATTCCCTATAGCCATCCTGTGCAGCAATTACCGCGACAAAAGCGATTATAAATAAAATAACACGCTTCATCGGCTCGCCTATTCCCTATAAATTACGTAAATCGTAAAGTCGTCTTCGCCTTTGGGCCCCTGCTTTTCCAGATAACTTTCCGTATGCCAGGAATGCCTATGCCCACGGAGTCCGCTAAAGCCCTTGGCATCTGCGGGCAAAGATTCCCGAACAGCCTCTTCCATCCGCGATACCGAATAAAGGTCCGAAACCGTAAGCTTCTTAGGAGCAGGACTAAGTTCATTTCTGTAACAATCAATGGAGCTGTAATGCCACCCTTCGTAGTTTCTGACATCTAAGTAGAAACGTTTCGACTTGCAGCTACTCGAATCCTGGACGCGGACATACTGTTCCATCGTTTCCGAAACGATCGTTATCGTCCCGCTTCCATCCGTAGGCTGCCCCTCCGTAAAGGCGCAATAAAGCAAGGTGTCTGTATAGTTACTATCGAGAGAGTATTCGTAGCAGCCAAATTCACGGTTCGGATCGTACGTATAGACATCAGCACTGTCTTCTTCGACAGAGCCGCGACTATAAGACGTAAACGAACTCTGCGGAGGGAACTTGAAATCGAAGGTGTCACCGTGGACCTTGTACATCCCTACGTAATCCGAGAGATCCACGTCCATTTTCTTTTCCTTCTTTTCGCGGTCGACCAAAGTGAATCGCAGATGGTTGTCGTCATCGAGAGGAATGCTGGCATACGATTCAAGCGCATAACCATAAGGAGAAACCACGGGCTTGCCATACAGGTAGCTGTAGTTATAGCTGTACTTGCTCAATTGCGGCAGGTGAACTAACGATTTGCTTTTGTCAAACTTGAGACTATCGACACAGAACGTGCTGACCTGGGAGGAATCTTCGTCGGAAAGGTAGGCGCAGTCCAGCGTAAAGAGACGCGCAACCGGCGACTCACTCGAATCATTCAGCTGAAGCTCCAGCGCAAACGACGTCGGACGTTGACGCACCTCGGACGAGGGCTTGCACTGGTGGCTTTCGCAATAAGACGGGGTGGCCGGAATGTCGTTACACCCCAGCAGCAATGCCCCCAAACAGGCCAGGCCCATCCATAAATGCAAAATACGCTTCATCCTCTCAGCCTCCCATAGAAAGTGTTCCTCCCCTAGAATATATATAAAATAATGGGAAAGCGCAAAGGATATGGATTTTATCGGTGATTTTTCTCGTAAATTTGGTCGATTGCCGCACCGATAGGACTGTGCTGCACCTTGTCGATTGCTTTCAGGCTCTTTTCCTCGGCACCATCCAAGAAGTTCATCACCTTGTTGTAGATACGGTCGCAGCCGGCCTCCCACGAGGGGCCAATTTCTTCCATATAATTGGCAGCGCGTTCCAGGGCATCACCCACCTTCGCATGGAACTTTTCGACGGCTTCGGGAAACAGGTCATGAGCAATGTCATAAATATCGTCCATAATGCCGAATAGCAGGCCTTCGGATTCTTCCTCTTCGACTTCTACAGCTTCAATCGGTTTGGTGTTTGCATTTTTAGCCATAATGTACTCCTTTGTTTTTGAATAAATCTAGCCACGAGCGTTCTTTGCTCAAATAGGCATTATTTTTTTGTTCTACAAGCCGGGACCTTTAAAAACCGCATATTTACGGATTTTGCCCTTTTTATTGAAAAAACGCAAACGGCAACTTCAAAAATGGAACTTTCGTTTTTAGGGCGCTGGGGTTCCTTTTGGGCGATTTGAAATGTATCTTTATGACATGATCAACGTATCACAGAAAATAAAAGTCGCCGTTTCGCACCTGCTGCGTTCGCAGATGGAATTGGACGTCGAGGACTACGGACTGAAAAGCCTGAGCGATCTTTGCAACAGGATACTCGCCCGCTATGCAGAATTTACGCCGCCCGATCCGACCAAAATCGGTACGGACGATACGCTGTACAAGAACGTGCCCCCGCTCCAGTTCACGCTGAACCAACCCGGCGAAAGCTTTGCGAACTTCGCGAATTCATTTACCAAGAACGCGGGCACCAAAATCGCGACCCTCTGCCGCTACTACTTTGAATGCTACGTGAACATGCCTCGCGGCAAGCGCGAATGTTTTATATTCCGCGACGAACTGGACAAGCTGAATGCCGCCACGGAGGCCCGCACCAACGTTTCGCTCACCTACCGCGGAGAACGAAAGTGCGTTTCGCCCTGCTTCTTGGCGTTCTCGCCGTCGCAGGTGCGGGCATACGTGGTGGTGTGCGACGACAAAGTAGAGTGTGCCGCTGCCGGTGCGCGATTCCATTCACTGCGACTCTGTCACATCCGGGGAGTCGCCCCCGACACCGCAAGCAAGGCGTTCCACTGCGAAAACTTTGAACTCTCGCACCAGGCGGAAGTGTTCCGCGAACACTTCGACCCATTTTTGTGCTACGGGCAGCAGGTAAAGGTGAAACTCACCGAAGAAGGCGCCAGGCGCTACAACAAACTCACCACCAACCGCCCGAAAGTGATCGCCTTTGGCGAAAGCGAATCAGCGCAAGCTGCCGCAACCGCCGAGGTAAACGGCGCCGGCACCTACACCTTCGAGTGCTCCGAGAAACTCGCAAAAGTGTACTTTCCGCAATTCCTAAGCGACGCCGATGTCCTCGCCCCGCGTGAACTGCGCCTATGGTTCAAGGAACAGTTCGAAAAGGCTGCGGGAGTGTATAAGGGCATTTAACATTTTGTATACTACAAAATGTTAAATGGATTTCGTTATTCCGCATCCTTGATCAGACGGACAGAAGCGTAAGCCGGATAATCCTCGTCATCGATTTCATCACAGCCGTCTTCGAAACGCACACACGTATAGAATTTTTCGCGACCAATCGCGTGACTTATTGGATCAACCGTTTTTTCGACGCACCAAAAATGAGCCGAAAAATCAATCAGTTCAAAATCATCGTTGTCATCACGCCTTCCACCAGGTACCATCGAAAAGCCGTACTTGTCAGAGCTTGACTCGATCCATTCCTCCGAGGCTATGACGCTCAAAACGTCCCTGCAACGGGAATCCTTCTTTGCAAAGCGGACCATCGTTTCCCATTCCTTTTTGCTCGGCAAGTGCCAACCCTCGGGAATCGCTTCTTTCAACCCTTTTTCGCTATACAGATAACCGTACTTATCGAAGTACTGGTAATCTTCGTCGTAGGCGACGCAGTCGTCTGAATCCAGCTCGAATTTCAGGTTCTCGGCCAGCCAGACCTGATTACCGATTTTGCAGGTCTTGTATTCAGTACCGTCGCGCGGATCCACGAAAGTCCCCATCTCGGCAGCGGTTCTCTTTGCAGTCTTTTCGCCCTCGGCCTGGGGCTGGGTGGTTTTCTTGGCCATAACCATAATGGACATAAGCTTTCCTTTTTTAAGTGATTTACCTTTTGCTATAAGGCAAATCTAGGTAAAAAGGGATGCTCCAGGAACGATTTTTTATTTGCCCAAATTTTTCGGAACTTTGGGAGCAAGAAAAAAGTTCCAGTTTCTGGAACCTGAAAAAAAAACATTCAATTATAATTTTCATCAATGAATGTTTTAATAGCCACATTACCAATAGCATTCGTGGCGGCAGCATCCATTGCAGCCCCTAAAACGCCGCCAATAAACGGAACCGCTTTTCCCAAATTTACAGCGCCTTTAGTCCCGAATTTTGTTATTAGACGAAAGCCCACAGCTTTGTTTATCTGACCAATTACCGTTTTGGGAATCTGCTTGATGAGCCCCTTCGCAGCCGCAGTTGCAACCGAAATTCCGGCAGTTTTCAAAACATCTTTTGCAGAATTCCCTGCTAGACAAACAAACACCAAGGTTTTCACTCTGTCATCATGCAGGTCATAGCCACCAATTTTCGCAATAGCAGCAATCATACGAATCTGCACATAGATGACAGACGTAATATTAGCAGGCAAAGCAACAGGTATTGTTATTAAGCCGCCCAATCCAGTAACAAAACCAGACGTTCCGGCCTTCACATTTTGCCACCTTACTAAGGCCTCAGCCGCCTTCAACGGCTCATCATAATCATTTTGATAATCTCGCGCCAAGTCTTCGGCAGAATCAGTACCCGGAACACTTCCTGAAACAGCCGCATCATAGGCCTTGTCAAGAAGTTGCATCATAAAAGAATGATTATCAGAGTCGGAAGACATACAAGAGACCTATGTGATTTACGTTTTCTTTAGTACCACAGATGAATTTTTAAAACGAGTACGATTAGAAGCATTAGCCTTCATTTTAGCTTCAAAATATTCAAATCCAATTCCTGTTGAATCATCTGTAGATTCATTATTTTCTACAGTCAGGGGAATGTCTTTTTCGCTAATTTCTTTTATCTGTTTTGTTAGAGATCCCTTCAAAAAACCGTCAATGAAGAATTCTTCAACCTTATCGCACCCTACTTTTTCTATTGCAAATTTTTGGACTTTCTTTTCTATTAAAAATTTTAAAATAATACTAGAATCAGTCACAATTTGCAACAGCGATTTTTCAATATCTTCAGCATCAATATTATAAGTCCAATGACAATCCCTTTCTATTTTGGAAAAAACAGTCTTCGTTTTTGCTAAAAAAGAAATAGACAGGGTATCACTTGAAAGAAGCGATTCCCGTTTTCGAAATTTCTTCCAAAATTCCTTTTGGTCAGTCCAAAAAGCATCTTCTTCAACAGAAGACTCCCCATGGAATTTGACTAAATCCATACATGAAGAACCTTGGCTTAAATTAACAACAAAAAGTCGCTTCTGCCAAAACACGAAAACATAGGATCTGTCATTGGACGTATCAATCATTTTTATTTACCTTCTCTTTTGTCATCTTCCGCTTTACGCTCGACATCGGTCTTTTGGAACTCTGCCTTAATATCATCCATAATATTTGCAGATTTCTGAGGATCCAAATTTAAATCTGAGAAAAATCCCTTGAGTTCCTTTCCAGTCTTTACAAAGTCAATATTACCTTTCCCCGCAAAATATTCATAAACTGCAGTTAAATCAGACCATCCATTAGCCTTCAAGTTTTTCAAGAAATCAGCAAAATTAGGCGCCGTCATATAAGGAGCCGCACGTTTAATTAAACCTAAGGCATTAATCCCTTTTACCCCAAGATCCAATCCAACCTTTTCTGAAATGGCATTTCCTGTAATAGTGGCTCCAACTGCAGCATAGGCATATTGTTTAACAGGATTTTCCTTCATTTCGGCTTCCGCTTTTTTACGGTCATACTCAATATCATTTTTCAAATGATTGATGTACTCTTCGGTTGATTTGAAATCCTCCGGCTTTTTATCAGATTGACAAGCTCTGCATCCCAAGTCATCCATATCTTCATCATCTTCTTTGGTAAAAAGTCCCATCACATTTCCAATGCCGCCTAGAACATCCGATATACTCAAGCTACCGAGCAATTTACCGCCAATAGAAGCAATGCCCGATGCCAAAGATTTGGCTCCAGCAACAAGGGTTCCGCCAATACTAGAAGCAAAACCTCCAATGGCACTTGTTACAGCAGAAATGCCAGAACCAATAAAGCCCGCGACACATGAAAATGCAGCGCCAATACCAGCAAGTATTCCAAACAACATAATGATTCTCCTTTTTTTTGTTAGTTGTTAAAGCCCATAAAAAGATCACTTCTTAAATCTTTTAGCAGGCCGTTGTTGAAAATTTCAATGAAAGACTGTTTTCGTTCCTCCGAATACTTCGAATTCTCTTTACTAGAGTACAATAAGCGGTCCAAATATGAACTCAAGTATTCCAATGCTAAACCATTATTCACCAACAATTCAATTGTGATCAATAATTCTTTTTCTTCATCGCGTCCCTCTTTATGATATCTAGAGCCTCCAACATAATTTACAAATTTTCTAGCAAAGTCAAGGCTTAAAATTTCTTTGGCAAAAAAATCCAAGGTGTTTGTCGAAACTTTTTTCCCTATTGAGGATTCTGCATAAAATTCAAGGCATGTTTTACGCAAAATCTCATCTGAATAGGGTTTGCGTCCAGTGTCATTATCTTCTTGGCGTTCAACCTTAATTTGCACAGGCTTATTCCAAGATCCAGATTTCCCTGTAGAGGTTGCATTTCCTGCATTTTGAGAAAACATAATGGCACGTCCTGTTTCAAGAGATGACAGGAAATTTTTCTGTTCGTCTTCCAAGGCCATCGTATTTCCAATAGCCTCCTTGTCATCTTGAGCAAAAAGACGGTGCACTATTTTAGTATTCGTATTCTTCAACACATCTGGTGTCAGTTTATTCGGAATCTGATCCGCAATAATGAAACACTCACCATATTTTCGAACCTCTGCAAGCATATCGGCAAAGATTTCTACGCTTTGCTTTCGATTCATACCATCACCAGGAGCCCACTTTGCAAGCAATCGGTGAGCTTCTTCAACAAGCGTAATATGCTTAAATCCACTAGAATCGCGATACTTTTGTTTAATAATCTCTCCTAATACAGAAAGAATCAACCCCATAATAAGAGCTTTTTCGCCTGGATTCCTGATGGGTTCAAGTTCCAAGACAACCTTTCTGTCAAGAAGTTTGTTAAAATCTATGGAACGTGGTGTATTAAGCATTTTTCCTTTAGCACCATGAGTGAGCGCCTGGAATCGTGCAACGATGGAGCCAATATATTCGTCTTTGAGGCGTTCATCAAATCCCTGCTCCCTTACAACTTCAGGGACCGCCGCAATGAAGTCATCAATCATCGGGAAGGAGCAAACTCCTTCTGCATAGGGATCGTCGTAATGGCTATTCGTGTCATCCTCTTCATTCCATCCCTTGGCCTTGTAAATTTTATAGATCGTAGCCTCTACAATTTGCGGAATCGCAGCTTCCATATCAAAAGATGCTTCAAAGCAGGCCTTAAGCATATCCACATGCGACGACAGACTTTCGCCAGGCAGTAGCTCAAAAGGATTCAGTCTGAATGGAGCAACCCTATCATCGCCTAAAGTAAACACAAGTAAATCTTCATATTTTTGCTTTAGAATTCGATATTCCGTTTTGGCCGGTTCAATAACACAGAACGGCAATTTGCTTTCTATAAGCAGACGCTGACACGTTGTAGTTTTTCCGCTACCAGTTACGCCCGTAACAAATACATGCTTGTCAAGGATATCTTTATCAAGATACACTTCCGTATCCAGGACATTGCCGCTTTGAACAAGCTTACCCATCAAAATAGACGATTCACTTTTTAAAGGCGTGTTCAAACCAAATTCAACTTCAGCCCTAAGCGGAAGTCCCCGAACTTCTTTTTGCGGTAAACCAGCAATTAAGCTAAGTTCCCTAGCCGAATAACAATTGCCAATGCTATAGAATGGAGAACGAGAATACACCGCATATACAGACTGTTTATCTTTGCCTATCAAGGGTCTATTGGCATGAGGTAATTGAAAATGCCTCATAGCATCAATGAGAGATTTATCATTAAGTTCCTTTACATTCTGTATTCGCAAAGGATTTTTGTTACCGCTTTCACCGGAATATAAAGCACAAATAGTGGATTTAAGTTCCTGCATCTGATCCGGTGTTTCCGTAAACAACAAAGCCGATGTCAAGAACAAGCCCTTACCTTTACTATAGTCAAGACGTGGCAAAAGAACTTCATCTAGATATTTTTGCAAATCAACCAAACGTTTATCCAGCCTTTCTATAGTGAAAGACGTAGATGTATTTGTAGATGAACCTACATTCTCTGAAACTGATTCTGTCTTCCCAGAAGTTTTGTTAACTGTTTTACTTTCAGAAACGGTTGTTGATGTAGAAGATCCTCTTTGATCCGTATGGCTTGTTCCGCCGGACTCATTTGTGCTGTGTTTTCCCTGATTTGAAGACGTCCCTTTCCCTTCAGAGTGCGATTTTGTATCAGAATATCCTGTGTTAGAGCCATCTGTTTTAGATTTTGCGGAACTCGCACCTTCCGACGATGAGGAACTCGATCCATTTGTGGTCGTAACCCCCATAGTTTTACCATCAGAAAAACTTCCCTGCTGAGACATTTTTGAAAATGTTGCCATTTCACTGTAAAGATCATAGACATCATTTTCAATATCTAATATTTCTGCATCCTTCAAAGGACGAGCAATCAGCATAAATGCAAAATTTTCATTCTGCATTACGTCAACAAGCCTGTTCACCGCTTGAAATTCTTCATCATCCTTATTAATTCCCGGAATACCTTGCATCAAGTGAATATTCTTGTACACCTTATCATTATTGAGCAAACTCAATATCTGTTTTTTTTCTTCAGGTTCAAGACTTTTTACGGAACTGCCTCTAAAATTTCCTAAAATACTAGTTTTGAGAATACGGTCCGCGATATCACATAAAGCAACATCCGTTTTTTGGGAGTCATACAAATCAGATGCCACCCCAAAATAGAAAGACACGCCTTTTTGTCTATCACCTATTAAAAGGTAAATAAAGTTGATTCCTTCCATACGTAATGCGGAAACAACATTCTCAAGAGCTTCCTTACGTGGCGCAGTCTTTTCGTAGGTAACTTCTTCGATACGGAACAATTCAAAATTGCTCAGCAAATCTAGTTTTTTATCAATCGCCTTTACCGGAAGCGATTCATTGGGAACTATTCTTAAACACTTTAGCAAGTTATTGATTTTCGATTGATCTGCTAACATATTTGCTCCTATCTTGACAAAATAATTTCTTTCCCGTTATTACATTCGTTTTCAGACTTAGCAATAGCCCATTCCAATGTATGCGGATCTTTTGCACGGATGAAAAAGCCAGCTTCTTTATCTACGGCATTAAAACTGCATCGGATTCTTTTAGTTTTAACAATATTCAATTTGTTAGTTATCGCAGACGGAGTGTCTGTATAATAAATTTCCATCGCATCATCATCCTCTTCAACATCCATAAACCTATACCAAACACCTATTTCAAGCCGACCCGCATTCTGGTCAACATTCTTATCGTTGATAATTTGGAATTTATTCCTAGAGTTAAAACCAACATAGAAGGCAAAGAATTTTTCGCCGTTATCGTTATCAAGATTAAGATTTTCAACTTTAATTCGCCCACCTTTTCTAGACAACAAGAGACCAAAGGCGACACCAGTCTTTCCTGTGGGTCGTTCCATCTCATCCCTTGAATCCGCATAATCTGGATTCGATTCCTGCAATGTTTTGTAGAAATCTTCCGAGCCAATAGGCGGGAGAATTCGGCACTCAATTGGTAAATCTTCTTTATGCTGTTCAAGATATTGATTAAAAAGTTCCTTGACGATTGGAGATTTTGAAGAATTACCAGCCAAAAGAATGTTGAACGACTCCATCCTCATTTCTTTATCATTTCTCTTATAGAAGGCAGAATGGAATGCTGCAAAAAATTGTTGGACCCCCATATCAATTCTTGATTTCAAAATAGCCATGATTTCATTTCGATTGGCGTCCAGCCTAAAACCGGTAATCAATTCGCCTTTAGCATTGAGTAGGTTTACTTCCAACGACTCCTGATTGTCAAGAGAATTCTTCTCACCTTCAGTTTCAGTGCCTTCCCAAATAGGTCGCAACGCTTTCATTAAGTTCTTGATATTGTAAGCAGCTTCACATGAGTTATTATCAATCAGCATTTCAGAACCCTGAAAATCATTGCACTCCGCAGGCTGCATAAAGGTAATTCCTTCTTTGCTAAGGATCTTTGCATTCTTTTTGAATATTTCAAAAGCCAGTAAGGCAAGCAAATTTTCCCCACCAAGATAGCGATCTCCCTGCGCTCCGTAATGGGTTATGATAAAATCATACCTTGGTTTTGTAGAGGTCTGCCATTCACCGAAATCAAAATCCGTTGTACCGCCACCGAAATCAAAGACTCCAAAATAAACTTTCTTACCATCTTCGGGAATAAAATTATATTCTCGCATAGCACATGCAGCATAAGCTGCCGGCTCGTTAATTTGCCCATTGACCCTAAATCGCTCCATCAACTCCTTTTTCTCAACAACCGCTGTAGGAAGTGATTTCAGCAAGCCTCTTCTAAAGCTCTCCGTAATATGCTTTTGAACTGCAACTTCATAAGTTACAGGGAACGAAAGATAGTAATCCAAAAAAATTCCATTTCGCATATTGTTGATGTACAATCCCAAGTAATAAGCATATACTTCTATGGGATCAAAATCATTTTGCGAATCCAACTCTTTAAAAGGAGGCAATTCAATCTTTGTCTTTGACTTATCTATCAACACATATTTTTTATTGCTGGATGAATTACCGGCCCACTGCTTCAAATCTGAGAAAAAAGCAGTATATTCACCATTTGTTGTGCTTGCAAAAAAATCCTCATAAGCCTGATGTGAAATTTTCAAATCATTCCATTCCGTTTGAGGACGATTTCCAATGGCATAAGCATTCATAAACTGATTGATTGAAATCAGTTCCATTGTAGTGGGATTTTCATAATGTTGCTTAGAAACCTCTTTTCTCAGTTCTCCCGTTCCAATTCGCATCGGAACAATGCGTTCGCTGTCAGATTGGAAAACAACAACCGTGCTTTTTGTGCCAAAATCAATCCCAACAACACCACTTTCATGAACATCTTGACACGGATTTCGAGCATACAAGCCGTCATATTGATCTTCCGCACCCCAAAGTTCCCAATGACCTCGGTTCGGATCCTTTACTAGCTTCTCGTCATAAGGTTCCAAGTCTGCACGATTTTTATCGCAATTAAGAAGATCATCGAGAATATTTTCCGAATGTAGCTTCGATATAATTGTTTGTGAAGAAAAATCGGATATGTTATCTTTTATGGATTTGATTCGTTGTAATTGTTCATTTACGATTTTAAGAAGTTCTAACAGATCTTTTCTTGAGATTTTTTCTTCTTTATGATTTACTGAAATAAAGCAATCTAAAACATTTACAAATAACTTCTGAATACCTTTGTCATAAAGGTATGAAATTTGAAGATTATGAGAACATATTGTATGCAATAAGCTCTGTACCGAATAAATTCTTTCTTTTAATTCGAAAGTCGGCCATTTGTATGATTCACTTGTATAGCTACTTCTATTTCTATTAATGCTATTTACGCCATAAACGTTATAGCAATCGTTGCTTCTTGTTGCAAAATATCGATCACCTTCTAAAACAGAATTATTACCCAAATTTAAGTTCTTTAAAAAGGAGGATAATGAGGAAAAATCTAATTTTTCAATATGACTGTTTCTAGGTAGAGTCCATGAAAAGTCGGGGTCATTATATGGCGTAATAAGTTCTTGCTTGCTGATTCTGCCTGTGGGATCAAGAACGAATACATCTAAATCTTTACAGTAGACAACTCGGACATTTTCACTTATATTAAAAAGAATAAACGGTTTGTATTGTACTAAAAATTCAAGAACCTTTACCAATATTGAATGCCGTTGTTCATAGAATTCTTTTGTATCGGGCGCAGTTTGTTCATTCTCTTTGAGCGTTTGCAATGCACTTAGCAATATGGTTTCCGCATCCATAGTTTTCAATTCTTCTTCGTCCATCATTTGACTATCCTTTTTTTGATTTTGTTTATAATTCTGATTAATTTGATTAACAGTCTCTCTTACAATTGAGCCTACTATTCCACCAATTAGACCACTAGTGCTTTCAGACATACTTCACCCTTAAGCATTAACCCACAAGTCAAAACTCTTGTTACTTTCACACGGTTTTTCCCTTCGCAATGAATATGTTTTTCGTCATCAAAAACTTCTCCTGGTTTAACTTTTAATTCCTTGGCTTTATCATTCATTCTCTCATAAATAGAGATAAAGTATTTTAAAATTTTTCCCATTTTTTCCGCCAAATCAAATTCTTTTTTCGTTGTGTAGACACGAATCGTTTCAGCAAAATTCCTAATGCGGCTAAGATCTGTTCCACAAACAATGAAATCTTCAAAATTATCACTTAATATGTTTCGCAAAGTCTTTTTGACCGTATCAGGCAAAGCCTGATAAGTTTGCTTTATTTCGATCAACCGTTCAAAAGGTTTTAAGGCATCTTCGGTTTCTTTAAGCTTCGCTTTCAAATCACGAACAGAATCGCTTACTTCTTTTTGCTGATTCTTACTTTCAGCAAGATCCTTTTGTAGAATTTCATTCTGCTTCTTGAGTTTCGAGCACTCCTCCTGAGCATTTTTCAATTTTTCATTACATTCCTTGATCTTTTTCGCATCATCCAAACACTCTTCTTCATCGGAAGATTGTTCCAAAAGGCGTTGTACCTTTTTGCAGATTTTTGAATCTTTCAAAGTTTCTAAAAGCATATTCTCAAACTCTTCTTGTTCCATTTTTGATCCTTTTTTACTTATCAAACAATATAACATATTTTTTCGTTACATTCTAAAAAAAATTCATTTTTTTTCGATCCTCGTTATTCCAACTTGGAATACATCTTTTTAAGGCAAAGAGCCATTTTTCTATAAAAGTTCCACTTTCTGGAACTTGGATTTTTTGTGTATTTGAATCCGGTCGTAGCCGAGGTATATTTATCCTCCCAACCAAAGGATTCTTATGAACAGCGAAAATGAAGCGATAAAGTATTGTCCATTTTGCAAGAACCAAGTAAAGAAATCTCTTGACGACATCCGTAGCGACATCAACAAGTTCCTGTCGCCTTATTTTGACATGTACGGAGACGACATTATTACCGATATTCTTGACGACGAGATTATTCAGAGAAAGCCCGCAATGTCTGCGCTGCACATTGAACAAGGCTTATTCGAGGACCCGCGCGATGGCGAGCTCTACGAGACGGTCACTATCGATGGCAGGGAATGGTTTGCCGAGAACTTGCGATTCCATTGCAGAAATAGCGTCGTTCTCGACGACAACAACATTTATCAAGACACTTTCGGTCTACTGTACACTTACCATGACGCCAAGAAATACATCCCCGAGGGGTGGCGGCTCCCCACGATCGAAGATTGGGATTCCCTGATTAATTTTGCCGATGAAATCACGTGCAATTCCACCAGGTCGCTTATGCATAAAGACGGCTGGAAAGGCACCGACGGAGTGTACCCCATTGACAATTTCGGTTTCGGAATTTACGCCGCGGGCTACATCGATATCTTAGGAGAATCCGCCTACGTTGCAGAATCGGGAGATTCCGAGGTGACGTGTTTCTGGGCCGACAGTTCAACGGATTGCGATAGCGAAGGCCACCACGCCGTCAACAGTTTGTCTTTGAGCAAGCACGGATGGGAAAAGAACTACCGCGCCCCGGATTACAAGTTCTCTGTCCGGTTGGTGCGGGAATAGCAAAAATCATCCCCCACCTCCCCCTATTGCCATCATCCGCAAAAGTTTGTATATTCATTTCAGTAGATTCCGCTAATCCTGCTATCACCGAGAAAATGACGCCGTTGGCGTCCGTATCATAGTCTCGGTCATAGTTTCAAGCAAGCTTGAAACTGCGACTCTCGACTCAGTACTATTCAGGGCAGGAAGTTCCACTATCTGCTTGAGGTCGTTTCCCTTCGCGAGGCCGACTACTTCGCGAATCGATACAGTCGCCCTGCGGAGAAAAACGGCTCCGTGGCTATCAACGTAGAGCACCGTCTGTCATCTGATGGACGTTAAAACCTTGTCATTCAACAGGTTTGCAAGCGGTTGCCTTGACGACCGCAGGTGTTCTACCAAATGTCATTGCGAGCATAGTGAAGTAACCTCATAGCCGCATCATCAAGCATCCGTTTGCAAGCCATAGCCAAAAACTTTCAAACGGAGATTATGATGATTCATAAGCCCCATGATTCATTCTTTCGTTGGCTGTTTGCTATAGCAGCCCACCTTCATTCATTGCTCAAGCTTGCAGAAAACGTCAACCATGAAATCGCCGAATTTCTCAAAGCGATAAATCTTGAAACTCTGGTGCGCATTCCTGACTCGTATTCGGAAGTAGACGATACTGGCGAAGCGGATCTCGCTTTCCGTGTGAACGTTTCCACGGGGGCACCCTTGATTGTTGGAGTTCTGCTAGAGCACAAGTCCGGGCGCGATTCGAACGTCTTTGAACAGATTGCCGATTACGTACATTCTGTCATGAGGATTTATGACAAAACACGCGCATACAGTGGAATCCCGACAATGACCATCATCATTTACAACGGTCCTACCAACTGGAATCCACTCGATAAGTTGGAAGATGGATATCCTGAATTTTTCCGCGGCAGGGTTCTGCCTTTCCGTTGCGCGTTTGTAAATGTGGCTGATATTCCCGATAGAGCTTGCTTTGCGAGTGACGATATCGCGACAGGAATGGGCATCATCGCAATGAAATATGCGTATAATGAACAGAAAATCAAGGAAATCCTACCGAAATTCGCGGATTCCTTGCGCAAGATGCCGCACTACGAGGCCTCTTGCCTTCTGCATAAAATTAGTGTATATTTAGCAGAGTACCTCAGTGAAGAAGTGCAAAAGGAGCTTGATATGGCGTTCGTAAGCGTGGGACAGAAATACGGGTTCGTCAGTGCCGGCGATGTTTTCCGTCAGCGGATTGCAGATGCCCGTGCCGAAGAGCGCAAGAAAGCCGAGGACGAACGCGCAAAATCCGAAGCCGAAAAGCTAAGTACAGCTCGCGGTCTCTATGAAGATGGCGTTGCGATGGACGTACTTGTTCGCAGGTTCAACCTGACAGAAGAACAAATTCGTGGCAAGTAGTTCTTAATTCACTGCAATTGATGTCAAGGATTGGTGCGGGAATAGCAAAAATCATCCCCCACCTCCCCCTATTGCCATCATCTGCAAAAGTTTGTATATTCATTTCAGTAGATTCAGTTAATCCTGCTATCACCGAGAAAATGACGCCATTGGCGTCCGTATCATGGTCTCAGTCATAGTTTCAAGCAAGCTTGAAACTGCGACTCTCGACTCAGTACTATTCAGGGCAGGAAGTTCCACTATCTGCTTGAGGTCGTTTCCCTTCGCGAGGCCGACTACTTCGCGAATCGATACAGTCGCCCTGCGGAGAAAAACGGCTCCGTGGCTATCAACGTAGAGCACCGTCTGTCATCAGATGGACGTTAAAACCTTGTCATTCAACAGGTTTGCAAGCGGTTGCCCTGGCTGCCGCAGGTGTTCTACATCTCACGTTTTCGGTTTCCGTTTGCAAATCAACCCATCCATTTCTAGCAAACGGAAAAAATATGAACCGTACACAACATTATTCCTTGCTCAAGGCGATGGAAATCGACAAGAGCAACCTTCTCAAGTACCAGGAGCTTTACAAGTACGCCTATCTCCTTAGCGACGGCATTTTCAAGATTGTCTTCGCCAAGGAAAAGGATCACTTGCTCCTGATTTCGCTCGTGAACGCAATGCTCAATTTGCAGGGCGCTGACGCCATCAAGGATATCACCCTCGAAATGCAGGAGTTTCCGGGCGCCTTCAACAAGAAGGACTGCATTCTGGTCTTCTTTCGTGAAGTTTTAACGCAACTAAAGTTGCGAAACTTCATCGAAAAAGACATCCTTCGACTATCAAACGGCAAAGCCGTTCTCCCGTGCTAAAGCACGGAGTCTCAGGAGACATTATCGGCACCACGAACGCAGGCGAAAAGGTGCTGGTCGAAGTACAGCAGCAGGGGGACGATTTCTTCCGCGACCGCGTGGAATACTACCTCTCGCGCGTCATCGAAAACCAGGTGCACACGAGTGAAAAGTACGAACTGCCGCGCATCTACTTCTTGGGTCTCCTGGATTTTGAACTTTTCCCCGAAGAACCGCAGAAGTACATCCACCATGTTGACGAAATGTGCAACGGACGGAAGTTCTTCCCCAAGATCCAGAAGATTTTCGTGGAAATCGACAAGTTCTTCGAGCTTGAAAAGGCGGGCATCACCAAGGACGACAATTCCGAAGCGGCCCAGTGGCTCCGTGCCATCAAGGTGGCTATCAAGGAAGAGCCCGTCCCTGAAAAGATTATGCAGAACGAAACGTTCCGCCGCTTGCTTGATTCGGTAAAATTGATTAACTTTGTAGAAGAACTTTTCAATGCCGAGGTAAAGAACATGACGGATCTGAAGGCTGAACATGAAATCGGTTTTTCTGAAGGCAAGGCCGCAGGTTTTGTTCAGGGCAAGACTGAAGGACACGCCGCAGGTTTTGCCGAAGGTAAGACCGAGGGACACGCCGCAGGTTTTGCCGAAGGTAAGACCGAGGGACACGCCGAGGGTTTTGCAGAAGGCAAGACCGAAGGACATGCAGAAGGTCTGTCCGAAGGCGAACGCAACAAGGCCTGCGAAATGGCGTTCAAGATGCTTGCGAAGAACAAGCCTCTCGAAGAGATTATTGAATTTACGGGCCTGACGGAATCCGAAATATATGCTCTCAAGGCAGGCGCTACGACCTAGCGATAATTAAATAAAGCCAATTACACAAAGTGCCCTCGATTCTTATCAGAACCGAGGGCATTTTTAGTACGCATCTTTCCTAGAACTGTTCCAGAATCTTGATTCTCTCCGGCGTATCGGGGTGGGTGCAGAACATGATGTTCGCCTTTGCGATGATGCCCTTGAGTTTCATGTCGTTGTCGAATTCTTCGTCGGGGTGAATAATATAAAGTTGCGCCACGTCGCTACGGCGCACGGTGTCGAGGCCGGGGTAATCCGAAATTTTTTGCAGGGCAGAGGCGAGCGCCCACGGGTCGCCACAGAGTTCGGCGCCGCCCGCATCGGCCACGTACTCGCGCGAACGCGAAATGGCAAGGCGCGTGAGCCAGCTGAACAAGTAGCCGATCGTGCTCCAGATCAAAACTAGAATCAGCGCAAAGATGATGATGACGCCGCCGCTTCCACCGCCGCGCCTGCCGCGGGAATGGTTGCGGGGGCCGCGGAGCATTGCCGAAAGCAGCTTCATCGACACCATCTGAATGGTCGAAAAGATTCCAACGAACACGATGCACACCACCATGAGTCGCGTGTCGCGGTTCTTGATATGCGTGAGTTCGTGCCCCACGACGGCGGCGAGTTCCGCATCGTTTAATTTATCTATAAGTCCGGTCGTGAGCGTAATTGTAAACGAGGGAATGTCGATTCCGCTCGCAAACGCGTTCAGGCCGTTATCCTCAACAATGTTGATCTGCGGCATCTCGATTCCGCCTGCAATGCAGAGGTTCTCGACAATGTTGTAGACGCGCAGGTTATCCTTGCGCTCAAGTGGTTTCGCATGCGTCGCATGGCGTATAATGGCTGTATTCGCGCAATAGGCGATAATGAACCATACGCCGACAATCTGCAATGTGTAAGGAAGCACCTCCCAAAAACTATGCCGCACTTCGGGCCAATGCAGAATACCGTACTTCATATATGTGGCGTGGCCTTCGGGACACCCGCCTTCGACAATCGGGCAGAGTATGCCAAAAAAGTCCAGACATAAAATGACTGCAAACACCATTCCCAAAATAATAAGGGGGAACATACACAACAGCAAAATACTGTTGCGGTTGTTCCGCCAAATCTGGGTCTGGATACCGACGTATTTCATGAAGGCGAAGTTAGAACTTCACTTCGGGGGCCTTGTTGAGCGTATCGCGGCTTTCGGTCGCCTCGTACATGGAAGCGCGCTTGAAGCCAAACATTCCGGCAACGATATTGCTCGGGAAAACTTCGCAGGCGTTATTGAGTTCGCGGGTCGTCGAATTGAAGAAGCGACGTGCAGCAGAGAGCTTGTTCTCGATATCGGCAAGTTCATTCTGCAGCTGCAAGAAGTTCTGGTTCGCCTTGAGTTCGGGGTAAGCCTCGAGCGAAATGCGAAGCCCGGCAAGCGCACCGGAAAGCGCCTTGTCCGCCTGGACCTTTTCATCGACCGTAGTTGCGCTCATGGCGGCGGCACGGGCAGAGGTCACCTTTTCGAGTGTTTCCTTTTCGTGGGCCGCATATCCCTTGACAGTATTCACCAGCTGCGGCACCAGGTCAAAGCGCTGCTTGAGCTGCACATCGATATTCGCGAACGCATTTTCACGGTTGTTGCGCAGTTTCACCAGGCCATTGTACATACCGATGAACCAGCCAATAAGAACGACCACGACGATGCCGGCGATAATTCCGATAGACATAACTTGCTCCTTTCTGTTTTCTTATTGGAAATGTATATAAAAAAGAGATCCCCAAACAAGTCGGGAATGACGATTGCGCCTGAAATGCCCGAAGTCGGGCATGACAAAATTAGGGAGCGGAGGCGTTAAACAGGGTCATTGACCGGTTTGCTGTAGTCACGTTCGCCGAAAAGGGCCGTTCCCACGCGAATCATCGTAGATCCCTCTTCGATAGCGACTTCCAAATCGCCCGTCATGCCCATCGAAAGCTGGTCGAAATTCGCGAATACGCCGCCTTTCGCGAGAAATTTCTGCTGCAGATTGCGGAGGAAAGCAAAACATTCGCGGCTGTCCTCGGCGACACCGGTGTTCTTTCCGATCGTCATCAGGCCACGGAAACGCAGATGCGAATACGCACTTGCCCCGCGCGACTCCAAATTCGCAAGGAACGCCTCGGCAGCGTGTACGTCCAAGCCGCTCTTGGTCTCTTCTTCGCCGGCGTTAATCTGGAAAAGGATCTCAAGAATCTTGCCCGCACCGTTTTCACCGGGAAGCGCCGCACAGACCTTCTCCAGCTTTTCCACGGCTTCGATACTTGCAATGGAGTGGATGCAGTCAGCAACAATCGCCGCCTTCTTGAGCTTATTACTTTGTACAGGGCCAATCACGTGACAACGCACACGGCTTCCGTCAAGGGCTGTACGCGGCGCCGAGAACTTGAGTTCGGCTTCCTGCACACGGTTTTCGCCAAAGTCGGTAGCGCCGAGCGCAATCGCATTTTCCACAGCTTCTGCCGGGTGGAACTTGCTCACCCACACGAGTTTCACCGAGTCGCGACTGCGGCCCGCAATCTTACAAGCTTCGGTAATCCTTGCTTCGAGAGCTGCAAGGTGCTCGCGCATTTGTTCAAGTGTAAATTCCATAGTAGTAGACAATAGGAAGTAGGCCGTGGTTTGAGGTTAAATTCTCATAAAAAGATAACAAATCTTTGACAATGAATCACAAACGAAACTCATCATTCTTCTTTCAAAAGCTATATTTCATCAAAACGCGAGATTTTTATGGGACTCTTTAGAAAAAAAACACCAATAGATAAAGTCAAAAATAAAACAATCAAAATATTAAAAGCGGGAGGAATTATAAAGAAAAGCCCCTTGGAAAAAGGTATAGAAAAAGCAAAACAGAAAGCGGAAGCAAAAGCATCTGCTTTGATGGAAGATTTAATTGAAGATGCTATGAATGCTGCGGCCAATGTAATTAGAAATAAAATTTCTGATTTTTGGATACATGTAACTTCAGAACCCCCAAAAGTAGAAATACCTTACAACAGCGAACAGCAAAACAAAATTTCATACAATCCAACAACCTCTACCGAAGGCAAGGACGAAAAAAAAATTCCATTAAGCAAATTCTAAAGGATTTCGGCTCACAAATGGTAATAAGTTCTAAAAAGGACGAGTTACTGTACACCTCCGATTTAAAAAAAAGAAATTCCTATGAAGCTGTAGCTTACATTGAAAGCGATAACGAGAAAAAAATTGCAAAGCAACTTCTGCAAGAAATCGGAAGTACGTCAGCGGGAATAGCTATAAATGCAAGCAAGTACTCCGGCCTCCTTCAATGTAATGTTGATCCTTCACAACTCGCAAAAGCGGCCGATGGCAGTGGTATGCTAAGAGGTTTCTGTTGTGAAGGAGGGCGCATAAACCAACAGGCTTTATTTAAATCTATTTCCTTTTCTTCTCAACTACTAAGTGTATCAACGGCATTTGTCGTCTTATCTGTAGTAACGCAAAAATACTACCTACACCAAATAACAGAAAAACTTAAAAGAATTGAGAAAGGTGTTGAAGACATCATAAATATTTTGCAAGAAGAAGATCGTGCAGTCATTATGCAATCTATGCATACATTGCAACGTTTGGAATCATATGATTCTTTTAGGATTATGGATCTTGAAGAGGCCAGATCCGAGCAGAAAAATGCAGACAAAATAAGAACGAAATATCATAACTTAGTTAATGGTATAAATATTCAAGCAGACAACTGTTTCAAAAATGTGAACAAAGCGCGATCAATATATGATAAATTTAATGATTCCCAATATAAGACAAGAATGCAAATTGCTTTTGGTGCTGAAATGCTCTACTTTGCATATGGTGTGTTAATTGCAAGAATCTACTCAATTTTAGAGGGTGAAGACTCCAGCAGAGCAAAACATGCAACTCTATCTTTAGATTCTAATTTCGGGCGCTCTTACACGAAAAAGCATCACGAAATAAAAGAATCCGTGGTTCAAGCATTATGCGCTCTTGATTGGGAAAATTCTACTTTTGGTCGCGAAAAAATTAGAAATATGTACTCAACCGTAGCAGATGACTTTAAACAAATTGAGGAAATGTTCCAAAAAGGACAAGAGGGTCTGCAGCCAGTCATTTGTTATGAATTTGAAAATGGTGAACCAATAAGAAAAGGTTTATAGAAGTAATTTTTTTTGCCACAAAAAATTTGTCGATTATATAAAAAAGAACCATAAATTCATGGTTCTTTTTTAACAATTAGCATTTTAGAAAGTTACTTTTTCTTCAAAGAAATTTTCTTTTCCACAAACAGCACCTTGATGATTTCGTCGATGTGCTTGTGCGTGAAAATCTTGAGGCCCTTCTTTGCGGGAGCAGGAAGTTCGTTCACGTCCTTCTGGTTACCAGCCGGGAGTCGAAGCGTCTTCACGCCCGCCTGGAGTGCAGCAAGCGCCTTCTCGTTGAGTCCGCCAATCGGGAGGCAAGCGCCCGTAAGACTCACTTCGCCGGTAAAGGCAATCTCGGGGGACACGGGCTGCTTCGTAAACGCAGAAAGCAGACAGAGCGTGAGGGCAATACCCGCAGAAGGTCCATCCTTCGGAACGGCGCCTTCGGGCACGTGAATGTGGATGTCCGTCTTCTTCACGATATTCGGATCGATGCCGAAACGGCTCAGGCGTTCGCGCACAAGGCTGAGCGCAATCTGCGCCGATTCCTTCATCACGTCACCAAGCTTACCCGTCATCAGGAGCGTTCCCTTGCCGGGCAGGAGCATGCATTCAATCGGCAAGATTTCGCCACCAACACTTGTCCATGCAAGGCCCACGATAACGCCCGGGCGGCCCGCTGCGGGCAGCTGATTGTCGAGGTAACGCGGAGCGCCCAAATAATCCTGCAAGGTCTTCTCGGTGATTTCGGCCTTGTACTTCTTGCCCATCACCTTGTCCTTTGCACGGTGACGCACCACGTTTTCAAGGGTACGTTCCAGTTCGCGCACGCCCGCCTCGCGGGTCCATTCGCGGATTACCTTCGCGATCATATCGTCATCGAAAGAAACATCCTTGCCGTTTTCGATACCGGTACGTTCGCAGATGCGCGGCACCAGATACTTGCTTGCAATCTGCAACTTTTCGTGCGGATAGTAGCCGGGCAGGCGCACCATTTCCAGACGGTCGCGCAGGGCTTCGGGAATTTCGGCCTCGTTGTTCGCGGTCGCAATGAACAGTACGCGGCTAAGGTCAAGCCCCACTTCCATGAAATGGTCTGTAAAGTCGTGATTCTGCTCAGGGTCCAAAACTTCGAGCATGGCACTGGCGGGGTCGCCCCTAAAGTCGCTCGCCATCTTGTCGATTTCGTCGAGCAAGATAATCGGGTTCATGCACTTTGCACGGCGCAACGCCTGAATAAAGCGGCCAGGCATAGCTCCAATGTAGGTGCGGCGGTGTCCACGAATTTCGGCTTCGTCACGCACGCCACCCAGAGTAATGCGGACAAAGTTACGCTGCATGGCATTCGCGATGGACTCCACCAGAGTCGTCTTGCCTACACCCGGAGGGCCCACCAGGCAAAGAATCGGCGCCCTGCGTTCGGTTCCCGTAAGCTTCAGGATCGCCACGTATTCCATGACGCGTTCCTTCACCTTGTCAAGGCCAAAGTGCTTCGAGTCAAGCTCGCTTTTCACCTTCTTCATGTTGAGGACGGTGTCGGTATATTCGCCATACGGCAAGTTCAGGAACCAGTCCAGGTAGTTGCGGCTTACGGCGTATTCCGGAGACGTCGGCTGCATCAGCTTCATGCGGCCGACTTCTTCTTCGAGTTTTTCCTGGATGGCCGGGGAGAACTTCTTCGCCTTAATTTTCTTGAGCAACTGGTCGGGTTCCGAAGCGTTTCCGCCCTCACCGTCCAGTTCATCCTGCAACTGACGAATCTGTTCAGAAATGAACCATTCCTTCTGCTGCTGCGCCATCTTCTGGCGAACGTTCTGCTGCACCTTGACCATCATGGTGTCGGTGTCGGCAGCCACCTGCATAATTTCAATCAGGCGTTCCGCGAGTTCATCGATTTCTCCGATTTCGAGCAAGCGCTGACGTTCGTCCATCGAAATCTGCAAGAAAGGAATCATCCCGTAAAAAGCGTTCACCTGACTATCCATGGTGAACAATGCATCCACCATACCTTCCGAAATGTTTCTGTGCAGGGAATATTCCTTGAACTGCGTAAGCACCATTTCAAAACGGGGAGTCTTGTCCTTCGCCGTAATGGAGGGGCTGTGCGGCGAAACGGTCACCGCCAAATAGTCATTCTTGGTCGCAATGGAACGAAGGTCCACTACACACTGGCCTTCAAGAACCACCTTCACGCAACCGTTCGGAAAGGGAGTCACGTTACTCACGTGCGCAAGGATACCCACCGAATAAAGGTCAAGCATCGGATTTTCGATATCTTCCTGCTCGATATTCTTCTGGGCAGAAAGAATAATGTTACCATCGTTCGATTCGGCATTCTCAAGGGCGCGCAAAGAAATGTCCCGACCAACAAGGATACGGCGGGTCGTATGCGGAAAAATAATAGCATCCCTCAAAGGGAGCAAAGGATACATTTTAGAATAGTCAAAATCCATACAATACCAAAGATAGCATCTTTAAAAAAAAGCCAGTCTGCATTTAGTTGCAAACTGGCTTATGGTTTGGTTAGGAAGTCACTATCGAATTCGAACAGTGTGGCTCTCGGAGCCCACGCGCACCAGGTAGCCGCCCGCGCCAGGGAGCGTTACCGTATGTTGATTGCTGGTGGAGAAATTCCTGTAGATCAAGCGGCCCTGCATATCGAAGACAGTAATCGACTTCGCCATGGCGCCCATGATCGAAAGTTCGTTGCCAGAGACCGAGAGATTTACGCGAGTCAGCACGACAGCTTGAATGCCCTGCGCCGTTTCAGAAGAGCTAGACGACTCCGCCACTTCGCTGCTGCTCAATTTTTCGGAGCTACTGGACTTTGCTTCGCTGGAACTGGATTTAACCTGCGAAGAGCTTGAAGCCACGCTTGAACTAGATTTCGTTTCGGAACTTCCATCGCCCGCAACCACGGTAATCGTTCCACTCTTGGACACATTTGTTGTAGCACCGGTCGTGGTAACGGTGAATTTGTATGCACCCACCGCGGCAGTAGATGCCACCGCGCCCGAAATGTAGTAGTCAAGGCCCTTGAGCGTGCCCGTTACACCCTGCGGAAGTCCCGTTACCGTTGCACCGGTAGCACCGTCAATCGTGTAGTAGAATTCCACGATGGAGGCGCCTTGGGCCACTTCCTGATTTGCGCTGCCCGAGCCGTGCTTGGTGAGGCTAGCCTCGCCCGCGACAGGCGTCTGCGACGAGCTGGACTTGGCAGAAGAACTCGATGCCACGCTGGAGCTCGACTTTACGCTGCTGGAACTTGCCGGAGTCACCGTACCCGAAGCACCCGGATCAGGCAAAGTTGCGCCCGCATACATCTTGATAGAATCGCGCAATGCATAAGCCTTGGCCTGTGTGCTCACGTCGGTGAGGCTCATGGAATAAGGCGGCGTAAACGCGGTACCTGTTCCCGACTGCGGCTTTTTCACATTTTCTTCATAGTTACTAATCATCTGGGCTGCGGTAATGGTACCGTCGCTCGTGTAAAGGTCAAGCGCCTTCTGCACGCCAATGAACACGTTTTTCTCGATACGGATGTTGGCCTCGACGGCTGCACGCACGCAGTAGCTCGCATTCTTGCTGTCAAAGAGGTTGTTCGCCACATGCACCTTTCCAAAACGCACGCGCGGCATACGTTCCACCACGCCGTCCGCCCACCACGTATGGTGAATCGTCACATTCAGGTGTCCGCGGTCGCTCGTCTTCGTCTTGCTGTTGCCAATCAGGTTACTGAACTGGTGGCCGCTCGATGCCGAGGTATAGCTGAACTTGGTCCACGAAATCGTCACGTAGTCCGAAGCGTTGGTAATGTCCAGGTTGCCGTCGTGACCGTCGTAGACATCCACGTGGTCAATCCACACGTTCTTCGATTCATGATTCACCTGGAGGCAATCTTCGTCATCGTCGTCGTGCGCGCCCACACCCTTGAATTTCAGGTTGCGGATAATGACGTTTTTCGAGCCGCTCAGCTTCATGGCGCTACCCGAAGTAGGCTGCGCAATGATGGCGCCCTGGTAGCCGTAAATCGTCACGTTGCTGCCGACCTCGATGGGGCCCATGTACGTACCCGGCTTCACGTAGATAACCTTGTTGCCCGCCTTGGCGTAGCTCTTGAGATCGCTCACGTTGCTTACCGTGACCTCGGAATAACCCTTACCGCCCGTGGTGCCGCCGTTCTGCGTGGCAAAGCCCGCCATCGGAAAGTCCGGCGAAGTGACCGCAAACGCGGAAGTCGCGAGGGCTGCACCCAATGCTGCGCCTACAGCAAGAGTTCTAGACCAGTTTTTCTGTGTTTTAACCATATCATCCATCCCTTATTTTGTCATTTCAAGCCACCACGCTCGAAAATGTTCTCAAATTTCTTCTCAAAATTTATAATCAAAACAACCAAAAGTCAATAAGTATCTCAAAAACAAAATACACTTTTTTCGTTATTTTAGCGCACAAAACAAGAAAACGGCGATTTTAAGTAAAAATCGCCATTTCTAAAATGTTCTCAAAAATATATTTTACAATTAGCTACGAAGCCTTTTTCCGAGACCTCTTCGCGGGTTCAGAATCAGCGCCCAGCGCGACCGTCTTATCTGCAGACTTCTTTTCAGGAGCCTTGAGACCGTTTTTCACGATGTCGGCGGTCACCACGAACTGCTTGTTGCCGGAACCCGGCATGGTAAACATCGCCTTCTGCAAGGTCTTTTCCATCACGGAGCGGAGCCCGCGGGCACCCGTCTTGCGGACCATCGTCTCGCGGACAATTTCTTTCAGGGCGTCGTCTTCGAACTGGAGCTCGATTCCATCCATTTCGAACAAACTCTTGTACTGTTTCACGAGAGCGTTCTTCGGCTGGGTAAGGATGTTGAGAAGCGCGGCCTCGTCGAGTTCTTCGAGGGCGACAGCGACAGGCAAGCGGCCCACGATTTCGGGAATGAGACCGAACTGAATCAGGTCATCGGGTTCCAGGAGCTTGAAGAGCTCGGAAAGCGAGTTTTCCTCGGCGCTGCGGATATCGGCACCGAAACCCATTCCGCCGGTGTTTACGCGACGGGAAATGATCTTGTCCAAGGTTTCGAAGGCGCCACCGCAAATGAACAGAATGTTCTTGGTGTTCACCTGCACCAGCGGCTGTTCCGGATGCTTACGGCCACCCTTCGGGGGAACGGCAGCGACAGTACCTTCCAGGAGTTTCAAAAGACCCTGCTGCACGCCTTCACCACTCACATCGCGAGTAATGGAGGGGTTGGCAGTCTTACGGGCAATCTTGTCAATTTCGTCGATAAAGATGATACCGCGTTCGGCGCGGGCCACATCGTAGTCGGCAGCCTGCAACAGGCGAACGATGATGCTGTCCACGTCTTCGCCCACGTAACCCGCTTCGGTCAGCACGGTTGCATCGGCAATGGTAAAGGGAACATCCAGGAAGCGCGCCATCGTCTGCGCCAAAAGTGTCTTGCCCGAACCTGTCGGACCCACCAGCAGCAGGTTCGACTTTTCGACTTCCTGCGCGTCGGGATGAGCTTGTTTGTAACGCAGGCGCTTGTAGTGGTTGTACACCGCCACGGAAAGGGCGATTTTCGCCTGGTCCTGGCCGATCACGTATTCGTCCAGGTGCGCCTTGATTTCGGTCGGGAGCGGGAGCGGTTTCGAGGAGGCCTCGGCGGCGGCAGATTCCTGCCTTGCACGCATGCGGTCTTCTTCGATAATGCGGTGACACATCGCAACGCAGTCGCTACAAATCTGAACGCCTGCGCCCGTAATCATCTTTTCGACGCGTTCTGCGGGCTTGCCACAAAAACTGCAAGTAACCGTCGGGTGATTTTTCCCGCTACGATACATTAAATTCCCTCTTTACGCGGAACAAAGATTTCATCGATGACGCCGAAGGCCTTCGCTTCTTCGGGGCCCATGTAGAAATCGCGGTCGGTCTTTTCGCGGACTTCGTCAATCGACTTGCCGGTATGCTTTGCGACGATTTCGGCCAAGGTTTCCTTGGTGCGCACGATTTCCTTTGCGGTAATCTGGATATCGGTAGACTGACCGGTAGCAGCACCCGACGGCTGGTGAAGCATGATGCGGGAATGCGGGAGCGCATAGCGCTTGCCCTTGGTTCCTGCAGCAAGGAGCACCGCGGCCATCGAGGCGCAGTTACCAATGCAGATGGTCGCAATGTTCGGGCGAACATGCTGCATGGTGTCGTAAATGGCAAGCCCTGCCGACACGTAACCACCCGGGCTGTTAATGTACAGCGTGATATCCTTTTCCGGATTCTCGTATTCAAGGAAAATCAGCTGGGCCATGACGTTGTTCGCCACTTCGTCGTTAATCGGCGTGCCCAGGAAGATAATGCGTTCCTTGAGGAGACGGGAGTAGATATCGTAGGCGCGTTCACCGCGTCCGGTGGTCTCAATGACGGTAGGGATAATCATTCAGTTTACCTCTTACTTGTTTTCTTCAGCAGCCGGGCGGATACCGACGATGAAGTCGGCAGCCATCTGAACGCGGAGTTCATCGCGGAGCTGGTTGATGCGGCCGGTCTGACGGAAGTGGCCCTTGAGGGTTTCAAAGTCCACATGGTAGGCGGCGGCCATCTGCTTCAAGCGTTCATCAACGTTAGCCTGCGACGGCTTGATCTTTTCTTTTGTTGCAATAAAGTCGAGAATGCGATGCTTCTTGATTTCGCGGATTGCTTCCGGAGTAAGGCCGTTCAGCTGTTCTTCGGTCGGTTCCACCACGTCCTTTTCGCTCTGGGCGTTGCGGTTCAGCGTCCACTTGATGAGGTCGTAGACGCGAGCCTTCGGCACTTCGAACGGGTTGGCTTCGATAATCTTGTCGATCGCTTCGTTAATCGCCTTGTTCTTGGCGGCGTCCTGCTTCTGGCTAGCGAGGCCTTCGGCGAGGTTGTTCTTCAAGTCTTCGACATCCTTCACGCCAATCTGCTTGCAGAATTCTTCGTCCATGGTCGGCGGAACAATTTCGCGCACGTCGGTGATTTCGACCTTGAACTGGGCGGTCTTGCCGCGGTAGCGTTCGTCCTTGTGGTCATCGGGGTACTTGAAGTTGATTTCCTTCATTTCGCCGGCGGCTGCACCGGTAAGGCCTTCGTCGAATCCCGGAGAAGCGGACTGGCCGAGCAGGCTGCGGAATTCCTTGTTTTCGGGGAGTTCCTGCTTTTCACCGTCGATCACCACTTCGAGGTAGTTGCCCACCACGACGTCGCCCTTCTTGGCGGCGCGGTCCACATGTTCGTCCTTGCTCCACATCTGGATCAAGCGGTCGTATTCGGCCTGGACTTCTTCTTCGTGAACGGCGGTTTCAGGAACGGTGATGCCCGTGTCGGCATAACCCTTGATGTCGATTTCCGGATCCATTTCGACTTCGACCTTCAGTGCGATGTCGTTTTCCTTGTCATCCTTGAAATCCACGACCTTCATGGAGCCGACGGGGATAATGTTTGCGTTCTTGAGCGCATCCTGAACAAGCTTGTTCACGACTTCGTCCACGGCTTCCTGACGGATAGCACCGCCAAACTGCTTGAGGATCATGGCCTTCGGCACCATACCCTGACGGAAACCCTTCATGGAGACCTGCTTCTTGTACTGGCCCAGTTTCTTTTCGAAGGGGGCGGTAAGGTCCGCCTGCGGGATGGTAATTTCGAGGGTGCGCACGGTTGCGCTTGTTTCTTTGATTTCTACGCTCATGATGAACTCCGAGAGTCGGTTGAAAAGAGTAATGAAAAACATGCGAGAGGAGGGAGTCGAACCCTCACACCGAAGTGCCAGATCCTAAGTCTGGTGCGTCTGCCAATTCCGCCACTCTCGCGATTTTGCACCCAAAGATACAAAATCTTAAAGACATCGAGTGCGGAAACATCTATTTTATGGCTCGTTGCAAGCACTTAGGAACATCAAAATCGGCGTTTTCATATCTCTGGTCAATATCCTCATCCAGGGTGTTTCGGTCGTTGTACAGAATCTTATCGCTAATAATCTCGGAATTGTCAAATTCGGATCGTTCGGAATTTTACAAAGCGACTACACTATCTTCTGCGCCCTTGCCGATTTCGGCATGGCAACGCTGATTTTGGCCTTTTTTGGGCATCGTGCCACCAAAGGGGCGCTTTTTATCAACGTCCTGCAGCTTCGGCTGTTCATGACATCCATCGCCGCACTGGGGATGGCGGTTTTCGCATGCACCGTCCGCAGGGGGAGCGACATTTTCGTAGGCGAACTGATTCTTGCGCTCGGCCTCCTTTTCCAGCACGCCTTCTTCGACTGGTACTTCATCTGCGGAAAATTCTGGAAGAAACTGCTGATTTCAAAAATTCTCCACACCATCTCCTACTGCACCGTCATGGGAATCGCGCTCGGAGTCCTTAAGTTCGATTCCATCCCGGCGGTGGCGCTTGCCATGGTTATAGCGGCCCTCCCCGCCTTCGGTTTCGGTGTCGGCCAGGCGTTCACCCTGAAAATTTTCCGTGCAGGCCTCCATACGGTCAGGTTTTTCAAGCTCATGTTCAAGTCGGCCTGCCCCTACGCCCTTTCGAGCCTCGCAAGCTTTGCTTACCTGCCCGTAGGACTTTACACGGTCGACCACTTCGCCCCAAGCGAATTCCTGGGAGCCTACAATTTTTCGCACAAGCTGATTATCCTTGCCTCTGGACTCATGGTACATTTCATCTCGTCAAGCCTGATAAC
Organism: uncultured Fibrobacter sp.; assembly: GCF_947166265.1. NCBI lineage: Bacteria > Pseudomonadati > Fibrobacterota > Fibrobacteria > Fibrobacterales > Fibrobacteraceae > Fibrobacter > uncultured Fibrobacter sp. Next base: position 49,118 of record NZ_CAMVDO010000013.1, read on the forward strand.
GCTGCACCAGACCGACAGCAAGATCCTTCACCTGCGCGACCAGGCCGTATTCACCCTTTTCATCGTAGCGGTATCATCCCCCTTCTGGCTCTTTCCGCAATACACGCTCCGCCTCATCTTCTTTGCCGCACCCTGGACACATGACGTCCTGGAAACAAGCTGCTACTGCCTGCGCATACTCGCATGTTCCCTGATTCTACAGGCCACCCGCATGGGAATGATTTCGACCATGCTCAAGGAAAAACGCACCTGGCTTTACGGAGCCATGATTACAACCGGCGGCATCATCAACATCGCCGTGTGCATCGGAGGGGCAAAAATATTCGACCCCTTCGCCATTCCCGCACTCACCCTCACGGGCGATTTGTGCCTGAGCCTTTTCCTTCTCTTCTACTTCGTGAAAAACCGAAGGCTCCGCCTATAAACGCAGCCTCCACTTGCCGTGAGCCTTACGGCAAGGCCATCTACATCACAAGCATAAAGGCTCCGCAAACGATAAACGCGAGGCCCATTTTCTGTTTCCGCGAAATACGCTCCTTCAGAAAGCCCGCCGACAGTACCGCCGACCACACATAAGTGAGCGACGTAAAAGGGAGCACCACGGAATAGTCCAGATACCTGAGGAGTGCAATATTCATCAGGGCCGTTACAAAGTAAAGCCCCCCACCGCCAAAGAACCAGCCATTCCTGTAGATATAGCGCACATTCAAATTGACGCACGCCTTCTTCAGTAAAAGCGAGGCAACCGCACCGAGCAAGGTCATCAGAACAAGCGACACGTAAAGCATCATTCCTCATCTCCCGCCGCCACAAGGAATACCCCTGCCACAATGACTACAATCGCGATGCATTTCTGCAAGGTCACGGCTTCGCCCAGCACAAAGAATCCAAGTACGACACTCAAACCGTAATTGATGCTCAGCATGGGCTGCAACACGGAGAGTTTCCCGAAACGGTACCCTACCACCATCAAAAGCGCTCCGGCTACATAAAGGGCGAATCCCGCCACCAGAAACAGCCAGCCGTCTTCAACGGAAAGTTTCCAAAACAGCTGCCCTAGGCACACGCACAGGGCAGAGGCAAGCATCATCAAGATGCCCTTGCGATTTTTCTTTAGCGATTCAAGCATTATGGATTGTAGGCCCCCACCAGATTCCTGAAGAGTATCTTGAGCAAAAGCCAGTTTCCCTTGAACGGGCTGATCTTCGTCGGTGTCTTTTCGTTCTTGGGGTAGGCCCTCGTCACGGGAATTTCACAGGCGCGGTACTTGAGCTGTGTGGCACGCACCGACAAATAGGCCAGCAGCTCGTAGGTGTTAAAGACGTCGCGGAACGGGGCGACGCGGGCATCCTGCAAGTACCGCGTAGAGTAAGCGCGGTAGGCGTTGGTCGTATCGGTAAACCACTGGCGGGCCGTCATAGAAATCACCGGCGCATGCAACAAGCGCACCGCGACAAGGCGACTCAGGGGAGTATTGATCGCAACGCCGCCTTTCACGAAGCGGGAACCCTGAACCAGGTCGAAACCTTCTTCCAACTTTTCGATAAAGTGCGGAACGTCCTCGATGCTGTCCTTGTCGTTTCCGTCGATAGTGATGATTCCCTTGTAGCCACGCTGGAGCGCCCACCAGAATCCCATGCGCAACTGGGCGCCCTGCTTGCCCGCACTTTTCTTGACAAGCAACGTATTGACATCCAGTGCGACAAGCACTCCCTTTTCGGTGCTACCGTCGGTACTGCCGCCATCGCAGATGACAATATCTGCGACAGCACTCACTTTTGCAGCCAGTGCCCTTTTCAGTTCGTTTAGAATACGGTTCCCTTCGTTGATGATGGGAATCAATACAACATAATCCCTTTGACGCGAATTAAATTCCTCGCATTCAAAATCGGGCACTCCGGAAATATCCTGATACAGCATCTTACACCATTTCCTTGACGTAAAGCATCGCCTTCCTTATTTCTTCGAGGTCATCGACTTTTCCCATCTCGATAGAGACAAAGCCCGCATACCCATTTTCCGAAAGCGTCGAGAGCAGTTCTGCGTGAATCGAACGATGCTGAATCGGCTTCAGGTACGGTTCGCTGATATGCACATGATTCACCAGATGAATCTTGCCGCGCAGGACATCTACGGATTCGTCGTTTGCAATCATCGTTCCCACATCCAGGTTGAGACGCACCCCTTCCGAGGCGACGTCTTCAATCAGCGAAAGGGCATCTTCCGTTCGGTTGACGAAATTCGTCCCGTATATCGCGGGGTTCGCCTCAATTCCGACAACGGTCCCGTGGGCCACGGCATAATCGCCCAGTTCCCCAAAGAAATCGACGGCTATCCGATGAGCGTTCGTAGCGTTCATTCCTTCGGGAACCGCACGGTTCTTCGGACAACCGAACACCAGGTTCCTGCAACCGATCGCCTGGGCAAAATCAATGGCCGCTTCGGTATACTGCACCAAAGCAGCCCTTTCCTCGGCGGAACCGAAAAGGCATTCCTTGCGTCCATACCAAATCGACTGCATCGACGGTACGCAAAAACCATGCTCCCGCGACATCTTTTCGCGCCATTCCGCAGCCGCCTGCAGCTTGCCATACGGCAACTCCGGAAAAACGCGGGTCGGGGCAATTTCCAGCCCCTCGAAAGCCAATTCCTTCATCAGCGCATAGACAAAGGAATCGTTTTCAACAGCCCAGGCGATATTCGATATCGATAACCTCAAGTCAATCTCCTTGCAAGATTTGCACCTTTCGAACCGTGCAGGCGCCACATGAGAACTTCACCGTATTGATGTTGTACGTAAACCAGTTATAGTCCTGGCTTGAACGAACCAGATACTTGTGAAGTCCTTTCTTCAGGTCGAACGCATAGCCGTATTGCGATTGTTCCCTACCCGATTCAGAAAGCAGGATCCTTGCCCCGGCAATATCCTCCGGGCTTTCAATTTCTGCGGCGACATAGTTTCCAAGCGAAACCGGATACGTCTGCGAACCCTTAAATTGCAGGCGCCCCTCCATTCCCTGCGCCTCATCCAGAACTGCATTCCCGGCAGCATTGAACTTGTCCAGATTCGCCCAGATATACGGATTCTGTTTCAAGTCAAAAAAGTGATACGCCCCATTCGGTTCGTAACCGTTTTCCTCAAGCTCCAAGGCCACATCCCCGACAGTTCCCAATTTACGTACATAGTCTTCATAGCGTTCCGGCTTGCACCAAACAACAAAATCGCCAAGTCGTACAAGCGGCCTGTAATGGGAGTACAGGTATTCCGCAATCTTGTAATAGCGAATATGGTGGGGAACATTCGCGACCGACTGCAGGTATTCCTTGTCGCTAAATCCCGTAATGGCGACAGGGACCTCGTGCGCCTCGATTTCCTTCAGGAACATTTCCTGCGAATAAAGATCCGTCAGGAGTCCGGGACTCTGCGCCGAATAAAACGGGCGCACCCTTTCAGTCAAGGCGTAAAGCAGGGGAACATTGGCAAAATCGAGGAACGTCTCCCGTTCCGTCAAAATCGTCGAAAGCACCGTGTTCCATTCCACTGCATATCGGCTCAAGGTATCGTCCAGCGAAAAACGATCCATACGGGGGATATCCTTCTGGATTTCGCTCCGGACAGATGCTATACTCGAAACCGCCCTGTTCGCAAAGACATTTGTCGAATCGGGTATAAAGTGATTCGGCAAGTTGCACAGCCACACGGCCACCGCGGTAAGCAAAAGCCACACCATCTTTGTCACGCCGACGGAAAGGTAATTCTTCAACAGGTGAGCGACAAAGAACAGTAGCGCAAATACACCGTAACAGAAAATTAGCGAGCCGCACCCTTGCGAATGCAAAAGCGTATGGTAGACAAAGGCACGCATCAACAGGAAAAGCCCCACTATCGAAAACAGCAGGGAAAGCGCAGCCGACATTTCCAGGTTTCTTTTCCTGAAACTTTCGATAACGACGAAATACACGATAAACGATTCCGCAAGCGGAATAAAGTAGTAGGCCGCCACAAACGAAAGACTCACTTTCATGGGCGTAAGCTGTTCAAGAGCCCAATACGGATTCGAATGCAGCGTCAATGAAATCCATTCCTTCATTCTTGCCACGGCGTCAATCCCGTTCAAGTGGCAACAAACGAAATAGAAGCAAAGCAATGCGACACCCACCGATACGCCAGAAAGGATAAACTTGACAAATCCCCTCCAGTCGCGACGGCACGTCAAAAGAACGCACACGCCAAAGAGGGCCGCAATGCCAAACGCAATTCCCGTATCGTACTTGTAAAACGCAAGGAGGGCTATCAGGAACCAGAACAAGAGAAACTTCGCGACGCTATTCTTACGGTACAGCCCAAAATGCAGGGGAAGCGCCACCAGGCATACATCGACAAACGAAAACGCATTCGAGTTCAACGGAAAAAGGCACACCAGCGAAAACGCAAAAAACGGTCCCCACAATTTCGAAAGGACAAAGAAGAAAGCGAGCCCACCGCAGGAATAGCAGATAAAGTCTCGGTAAGGATCGGCAAGCGCGCCCACATAGCTCCCGTGTATCACTCCATGGACAATCTTCGAGAAAACGTCGCACAGGGCATGTGCCGAAAAGTAGTCGACAACGGGAATCTTCCCCCTAGCAAGCGTATCTATGGCGCCCAGGAAATTTCCATATTCATAAAATCCCTGGTAATCCTCCAGAATATGCGGCAGCACGTGATAATAGGAAATCTTGAAATAGGCCAACGCCACAAAGCTTAGCAGGGCGCCGGCATAAAATCCGCGCTCCGGAATTTTACGCGGAAAGAAACGGAAGTTTCCCTTCCTAAAAAACACCGAGAAGAAAAAGAGAGCCGAAATGGCATACACGCCATAAACTGGGGCAAACCCCACCATTCCCTTTTCAAGCAGGGTAAACACCAGTTCAGCGCCCAGGCAATATACCAGCGGGAAAAACACACAGAATTCAAGTAAGCCCGCATCTATTCTTTTCTTCTGTAAAAATGCAAGGAGCGCAAAGACCATCGCTCCACTCAACACGACCGGAACCGGCAACAGCAGCGACAAGGTTACCGAAACAAAGATGAACGTGACAAATGCCCGGTAAACATCGCAAGACGATTTCCTTGCAAAATACAGAACGTACAAAAACGCAAACAGGAAGAGGAACAGCACCGATACATCGGACAGCACGAAGCCAAACCTTTCGGCATATTTCTCGAACCAAACCGAATGAGCGGCAAGAACGGGAACCGCAAATTTCGAATAAAGGGTAGTAACCGCAAGAACTCCCCCAAAGGCAGCGATAACGCAGACCTTTCCAAGACCGTGCGCAGAAATTTTTTCCAGTACGCTCTCCCACACGCTCTCGCAAAGTGGTCCCGCCCTTGGGCATTTCGAAAAATCCGGTCTACGGCATGAGAACGCCACCAAAAGCCACTGCCACCCAAAACAGGCAACGGCAACGACATTTGCCACAATGTTGCATACCGGCGACCCCTCGCGCAACGCGTATGCCGCTAACAGGGCCAAGAAAGAAATTCCCCACGACACCCTGGAATGCAGAAGACGCCTTCCCTTCAGCAGCAAAGAAACGACCACCGAAAAAACAACACAAAGGAGCGGAAAGTAAACCAGGTAAAGCCTGTAAAAATTGGAAACGCGCTTCGCCGGATCAATTCCCGCAAGCGACGCCTCGCAAAAAGAACGGTCCCAGGACATTATCCCTATTCCCGAAAGCGGATCGTAAAAGAACAGCACGGACAAAGCCATCAGAAAAGCGACGGCCACCGACTGCACCGAAAGCGAACGCATCGAAACCAGGGAAACGATCTTCTGACGAATCACCGACCCGTTCCCTCTACAAAATTCCGAATCTGCTCCATGACCGACATCTTGTTCTCAATGTATCCGGCACATCCGCCAAAAAGATCCGCATGAACGGTCCTGTAATCGTAATTCGCGGGAACACCGTTCAGTTCGTTCACAAACGGCTTTCCCGTGATGAACTTGTGCAGCTCCCCTGCCGAAACAGGTTCCGTCGCCGGGTGCCACAGGGTAATCCCCGAATCCAGGGCCTTTTCTATATCGCCCCAAAGACGCGCCAAGTTGTAGAACTGGTAACTAGCCCTGCTATCGGTAAAGTTCAGTGCGCTAAAACCAAGTTCCAGGAATTTCCCTTTCAGTGTAGAGCGTTCCTCGTCCGAAAGCGGCTTCACCTTGAAAAATCCGTTATCCTGCAAGGCATAGTATTCCTTCAGGGCACTTTCGCGCAACGAAAGTTCCTCGAACTTTTCCCTTTTCAGCATCGAGGGAATCACGTTGATCAGATCAAAGACAAAATTCTTCTTGATATTCTTTCCGAATAAACCCGGAAGCCTTATAATCAAGGCATCACGATAGTTCTCGCGAACCCACGTTTCCAGCCGGTAACGGTTATAGCCGTAAGCGTTCAGGCCCTCCGTTTCTATTTCGCTGTTCTCGTCTACCTTCACGGGGTTCTTGAACACGTCAATCGTCGAAATCAGCACCAGGCGTTTCGGCCGTATCCGCTCGATATTGTTTTGTGCTTCCAGCACCAGGTCGTAATCCCGCTCCGGGTTCGCGTTCGCCAAGAACTTTTCGGCACGCATTCCCGCATACACAAGCAAGTCGGGGCAAGTTCCGAAAGAATCCTGGATGTTCCTGGTGTTGTAGGCCGCGTCAAAGTCGCCCGACGAATAGATGTTGCTCCCGACAAAACCGGTATAGCCGACAATAGCCCTCTTCATCATTTCAACACCCCTAGGTCAGTTTCTCGATGCTTTCGAAATTGTAGGTCTTGCGCTTGAAAATCAGGTCCACGATAATCTGCAAGTACTTGATGATTACCGTTAGGACACTGAACAGGCCAAAGAACGCGAACGAAAGGAACAATATCGTGGTCGTCCAGCCTTCGACCGGATTTTGCGTCAAGTAAATCACAACCGAATAGGTAACCATCGATATGGCAATACACATCATGATGACCGCCATGTATATCGAAAAGCTGTAGCCCACGTCCGTAAAAAGAATCAGCGAGTTAATGGCAAGGCCACGCTTATAGCGCCTCTCCCCCCTGTCGACCTTTCTGCAAGACTCCGTCCGCGTATACGAAAGCCGTGCCGTGCGAAGCCCGCTGCTTGCATAAATCGCCTTGCGGTAGGGAATCGTCTTGCTCATGCTGCTTATACGGTTAATGGTACGGCGGCTCAGGATACGCACCGTCTCTGTCGAAATCTTCTGCGGATAATTCGAGAAGTCGTTGAACAACTTGTAGAACGCCTTCGAGAAAAGTCCGTTTCCCCTGTCAGGCGTAAGGCTCACGATATCGAAACCTTCCTGCGTCTTGTAGTACAGTTCCATTATCCTCGACGGTTCATAATCCACGTCGACCGAATCGAATTCAAATACGAAATCCCCGATCGACAAGTCTACGCCCGCGTTCATGGAAAGTTCGATTCCGTGGAAATAGCTCATGTTCAGGGCGGATATACTGACCGACGAACCGGACTTGCAGAATTCCCTGATTCTTGCAAGACTTCCATCCGATGAAAAATCGTTCACGCAAATGATTTCCGAATGTTCGAAATGCTCTTCAAGGACTCCGGTCAGCATCGAAAGGAATTCAAAGACCTGCGCCTCGTCGTTACGCACGTACACGACCGCCGAAACAAAATTTTTTTCTTTAGCCATTGCTCAGTACCTCATCCAGATCATAGACGGTGTTGATTTTTCCCGAAAGGACGCTAACGAAAGTCGGTTTCTTCGACTGCACCCTGATCACGGTCGGCCTCGAATCGTCAATTTCGGAGGCCACAAGAATCGGCTTCATGGAAAAAAGCGAATCGACATACTCAAAGGAAAACTTGTCGCGCAGATACTTACGCGCAAGGTTTGCCATATAAGGGAACGCCGTCTTCGGTCTCGCCGCACACTCGTTGCAGTTCCCCAGCTTGTCACGCGAACAGTATCCGCCACTTCTTTCCTGACAACTAAACCTGGGCAGGTTTTCTCCGTGGCAGGTCACATGCGGAGTAAAGGTCACCGACGTCAGGGAATGGTAGGGAGTCTTTCCGAACGGCATGATCGAGAAAAAGGGGCCATCCATCACGGTAATGCCGTAATGTTTCAGTTGCTCGTTCACGTTGCAGAGGATTATTTCGCAGAGTTCATACTTTATCTTGAACCCCTCGAATCCAAGCATGTCCTGAACCTGGTTCGTCGAAGCGTAGGTCGCATTCAGCAGGAACGGCGCCACTGCAAGGCTTTCGGCATCGTTTGGCAGCCTGAAGTTCACGGCGTAATTTTCGCCGTCCAGGTGAATGGCGCAAACATCGGCATTGTAGCAGATTTCGACATTGCTCATCTTGCCGAGTTCTTCGACAAAGTAATCTCTCAATATTTTCGCGTCGTATGTGTATTCCCGAGTCAGAAAGGCACCGTCGCACATGTCCGGCCTAAAGAACTGTCCCGGGTGGAGTTCGCGACAAGGAATGTTCGCCGCCTTGCAGAAAGAAATAAACTGTTCACGGTCAGACCACGAATACTTCGTGGACGTCGCATAGACCTTCTCGAATTCACGATGGATGCAGAAATCGAAATCCCTGTTGAAACGCTCAAAGTAATAGGCGGACTTCATCGCCGTCGAAAGGCTGCGCGGATAATGGTACCCCTGATGGATGCGCGCCTGGTTAATGTATGTCGCGCGCATAAAGGGAGCGCCATCCCTTTCCAGCACAAGAACACGGCGTCCGAGCCTTGCACAGAAAAGGGCCGCATATAGCCCGTAAAGCCCCGCGCCGAGTATAATGTTGTCGAACGTACCCTTCATAGAAAACTAGGCCTCCGCCAATTTTTTCCGCTGGATGCACACCGTCGACACAAAGAAAATAAACAGCGACCAGATCCAGTAAATTCCCTGCTTGTAGCCCGGCGTAAAGAACCACCAGCCGATAAAGTAAATGAAGAACGTATAGAACAGAATCTGGCGCGGCGTAAACGGGAGGCACAGTCGCAAGTGCAGCACCGAAAGCATCAGCCCGCAGAAGAACGGCAAAAGGATCACCCCCGGGAAATACAAGTCCTTGTAGACTTCCCACAGGTAGCTCGCCGTGTTGAACCCCTTGATCTTTTCGATGCGCTCGTTGAAAAGCCCGTCCCAGTGGAAACTGTTCCTGAAACTAGACGACACCCTCAGGAATTCGAACATCCCGAAAAAAAAATCGATTCCGTAGGTATGCGGATGGTACTCGCGGTCCGACGGCGGGTTCACGGCGTAATCCAGGTTCCAGTAGTTGTTCGACACGTACTTGTAAGGGAGTTCCATCACGGCCTCTGCCGCCATCTTCTCGACCTGGTTCCCGCCGTACTGGTCGCGCAAGGTGCTAATTCCCACAAAGGCGCTCACCGCAAGCACAAGGCACACCAAAATCCACATCGCCGAAATCCGCTTATGCAGGTAGTTATAGAGAATCACCAAAAAACCGACGCTGAAAAAGAGCGTTCCGCGGCTCGGATAGGCAAGCAGGTTCAAGGCGATCGTCAAGAAAATAACCACGCGCGCAAGAATCCGAAGCCCCTTCCGCGGATTAAATTTCTTGAAAGCCGCCACGCCGAACAAAAGCACGATCAGCGGGCCCCCGCCGAACAGCACCGGATAGAAACCGTAGTCCGTATCCTTCGTCATGTACTTCGCCGGATTCCCCGTCAAAAGCAGCAGGTTTCCCGCCACCTGGACAATGCCGTATATTCCGATCAGGAAAAATACGATCGGGATAAAGCTCAATACAATGTGGAGCGTCCAGTTGTAGTCGCGAGCCTCCGTCACGGAAGCGATACGGGTCGGAAGCCCCTTCTGCTTAGCGACAAGCTTCGAGAGGAACGAACCTGAGCAAAAACCCGCCATGGCCCCGAGCCAGATCATCCACGTCGTCGGCTTGAAATCCGACATGGCGTAATCCAGCTGGAAATAGGCGATACCAAGCGTAATGCACTGCGAAAAGCAATAGACCGTCGGAGGACTGAAGAAATCCTTTTTCAACCACCAAGCCTGGAAAAGGCAAAAAAAGACTACCAGGAAAAGGGTGAAACTTACCGGATATTCGACTATCCACGACAACATCGGCAAACCCTAGGACTTCTTGAAGAATCTCTTGAAGCTATTCCATTCTCCGGCAACCGAGGAACCGTGTGCGCTCTCGACTTCCAGGAATCCGAGAAGGTTGCAGACAATCGTCGCCAAAAGGAACGAAACTGCAAACGCAAAGAGCAGCGTCACGCCACGGAGCGGGTAGACCTTCTTGTCGTTTTCCCAGGGCGGAACAAGGATATGCAGATTCGTGAGCATCTTCGCTTCTTCAAGGCGCATTTCCTCGTTCTGCTGACGCAAGAGCTTGTACAGCGTTTCCTGGATGCGGATCTCCGCCTCGCGACGGAAGTATTCGGCAGAAAGTTCAGGGGACTTCTTGAGGGCGACCATACCGAGCGATTCGTGGCGTCCCTTCAACGTTCCGTTCAGGGCCGTGTTCACGCCCTGGTAGCGCTTGGAAAGTTCGTCGTAGCGCTTGCTCTTTTCGCCACGGTCCGCCTTTTCGAAAGCCATCTCGATAGACACTTCCTCGCGCTTCGCCTGCAGGGCGCTCAGGTACTTGAGCGTAGACTCCATCTGGATCTCGGGTTCGTAGAAGTTGTTGTCCACCTGGAACTTCACGAAATCCTGCAACAGGGAATCCAGCTTGCGCTCGCATGAATCCAGCCTGCCCTGGAAGTAGAGTCTGGACTGTCTGGCCTGGGCCGTCTTGAAGGCATTAAATGCGGAATCCGCCTTTTCGAGCATGAACGACACCATCTTCGCCGCGAGCTTGTAATCCTCATCCTCGACATAGATGACGAACATGTCTTCCTTGTTCGTCTCGATTCCGAAATTCTTGCGGAACAGCTTCAGCAAGTCCGCATGGAAATGCCCGTCGAACTTGTAGTGCTCGGCCAGGTTGAACTCCTTGATGACCATGTCGTGCAGTTCCCACGAATTGAATATGGTCCACACCGCATTCGCCTCTTCGTCGCTTCCGGAAAGGCCAAGCAGCGACCCCATTCCAGCGCCGCCACCCAACATGGAGCCGATTCCACTCAGACTTCCCTGAGACGACGACGGCGGAGTCACGACGGCCGTCGCGGAATAGGCGGGCTTGATCACCCACATCACGAGCACGAACGCAAATAGGGTCGGTAAAAGCAACAAGGCGAGGAACAGCTTGAAATGCTTCAAGTTGTTGTTCACCAGGCGAAGGCAGACTTCAACGATACCAGCAGATTCCTGAGATTGCATAGACGATTAGTTGTTCTGGTTATAGGTTGCGTAAATGAGGAACGCCGACGACACCACCGTCAAAAGCGACACAAGGAACAACGTGAAATCCTTGAACGCTTCGTAGCGGCTCTTCGGAATCTCGATGTAGTCACCTGGTATAATCTGGTCCTCGGTCACGCTCAGCGAAAGCGCCTTGGGTTCCTTGCCGCGCCAGACCCTCACCTGGCTCCACGATCCCGTAATCGTATTGATGCCGGCCGCCGCGATGTAATCCAGCGCATGCCACGAAGGATTGTAGGGGAACTTGCCGATATGGTTCACGGACCCGCCCACGTACACAAGCATCTCCTGCACCGAAAATTCCACCTCGGTATTGGGAGCGACCTTGGTCTCGCTCATTTCAGCAAGCGTAATCCAGCGCGGAGGTTTCCCCGGTTCGCGGATGCATGCGGCCTTGTAGCCGTAGTTGTGCATACGCGCCGCACCCGACAGCTCGTAATAGTCCTGCACCGTACGGTCCTTGCTATAGGCGACGCTGCTCCTGAATCCAGGGAAAATCATCGCGATGTTGTCGCCCATCTTCACGTATGGAACAAACACGCGGTCGCCCTGTTCCATCATCACGTCGTCCTCGAAGTTGCCCTTGTTCGACATCGCCGAGAAATTCACGTGCAGGGTATCCTTGCCGCGAATCACCTGAACGTCCTCAGTGTTAGCGTTCGACAGAAAACCGCCCAGCTGACGGATAAAGAAACTCAGACGCGTCTGCGGGTCCACCAGTTGCTGGCCCACCACGACAATGGCGCCCATCGCGTTCACCCTGAACCTCTTGAGCGCCGATAGCTGCACATAGCACTGATCGCGCTTGTAGCGCTTAGACGCAAGGTCAAGAATCATCTCGCGCGCCTCGAACAGGGGCTTTCCGCCTACAAAGGCGACACCGCATTCCTCGATAGCAATAGAGCCGTCAGGCGCCACCTGCACCGAAAGGTAATTATCCTCAAGCATCAAGTCCAGAAAGTCGCCCGGACCGAGCACGTAGCTGGAATCCACCGACTCTTCGGAAAAGGCAGGTTCCAGCGCAATCGCGCTTCGCGTCGAAAGCCCGCTACGATTCCCTATCGCCGCAGACTTGAACAAATCTTCATCGGCGAAAAGGGAGCTACACAAGAAAAAGACAAATAAAATTAGATAGCGCATGTCCGTATAAAATACAAAAATAGAGACACCATAAAAAAACAGGCCGACGTGAGTCGAGCCTGTTTTTCAATCTTTTCACAAAGATTCAATTATGCCTTGCTTTCGCCTTCGACCATGCTCACAGCTTCGGACTTGGCAGGTTCTGCAGCCTTCTTGGTCTTCACGACGATTTCGTCTTCGACGAGACCGACGAGAGCCATTTCAGCAGCGTCACCAGCGCGGTTCGGGCCGAGCTTGATGATACGGGTATAGCCGCCATTACGGCCAGCGTAGCGAGGACCGAGCGTTGCGAACAGGTCCTGCACAGCCTTCGGGCTCATCACGAAGCGAGAAGCTTCACGACGTGCAGAAAGGTCACCCTTCTTTGCATAAGTGATCATGCGATCCACGCAGCTACGGACGAGCTTAGCCTTGTGGAGAGTAGTGCGCACATAGCGGTTGCTCTGTTCGGCTTCCATACCCTTCTCAAGAATAGAAGTGGTAAGGGCGCGGAGGATGGCACGCTTGTGCTGGGCGTTCACGCCCAATTTCTTGTTTTTTACACCGTGTCTCATGTTTAATCCTTCAAGTAGTCATCGACGTCCATGCCAAAGGAAAGGCCCATGGAGGTCAACACCTCGTTAAGTTCCACCAAGGACTTCCGACCGAAGTTCTTGTATTTAAGCATATCGTTTTCCTTGTTGCGCACAAGTTCGCCAACGGTATGGATGTTTGCCATACGCAGGCAGTTGCTGGAGCGAACGGAGAGTTCCAGGTCGTCCACGCGGGTGCGCAGGAGCTGGGCGATACGCTGACGTTCTTCATCCATTTCAAGTTCTTCGGGGCTTTCAAGATCGCCTTCGAAGTTGATGAAGATTTCCAAGTGGTCCATAAGGAGCTTTGCAGCGTATGCAAGAGCGTCTTCAGGATCGATGGAGCCGTCAGTCGTAATTTCCAGTTCCAGACGGTTGTAGTCCGTCTTCTGGCCAACGCGGGTATCGCTGATGTGCATCGCGACTTTCTGCACCGGGTTGAAGTTGGCGTCCATGGCGATAACACCGATCGGAGCGTCCTTGTCCTTCAATTCGTCGGCAGTGACGTAGCCGCGACCGCTGGAAATCTTCACTTCCAGGGAGAGCGATGCGTTACCGTTCAATGTAGCGATATGGACATCCGGAGTCAAGATGGCGACATTCGGATTGTCTATAAAGTCCTTGGCCGTGACTTCGCCTTCGCCGGACATGTCCAAGCGGAGCGTTTCGTCGTGGTCGGACAGGAGCTTGACGCGGATGCTCTTGAGATTCAGGATAATGTCGGTGACATCTTCCTTCACACCCGGAATCGTCGAGAATTCCTTATCGACGCCTTCAATTTTCACGGAGACAATAGCCGCACCCTGCAGAGAGGAAAGGAGCGAGCGACGGAGGGCGTTACCGAGGGTAATACCCCAGCCACGTTCCAAAGCCTCTACGACAAACTTGGCGTAGCGACCGTCTTCGCCGGTTTCCACTTTCTGGAAGCTGCGCGGCATCTGAAGTGATTTCCACATCATTGGCGATACCTCTTTTAATTAGACTCTTCTCTTCTTTTTAGGACGGCAACCATTGTGCGGAACGCCCGTCACGTCTCGAATAGAGAGAACTTCGAGGCCCGCATTCTTGATAGCGCGGACAGCGGATTCACGACCGCCACCTGCACCCTTGACGCGGACATCTACCTTGCGCATACCGAGGTCGAAAGCCTTGTGGGCAGCGACTTCAGCGGCGAGCTGGGCAGCAAACGGTGTGCTCTTGCGAGAGCCCTTGAAACCGGAGTTACCCGGAGAGCCCCAAGCGACCACGTTGCCACGAGCATCGGTGATAGAAACGATTGTATTGTTGAAGGAAGCGAACACGCAGGCGATACCCTGGATGTCAATACGCTTCTTGCCCTTCTTGACCTTGACGTCTTCAGCAGCAGCAACCGGAGCTTCGGCAGCGGCAGCAGTTTCCTTAATTTCTTCTTCAGCCACGATGAATCTCCTTACTTCTTCTTGTTAGCCACAGTCTTCTTGGGACCCTTACGAGTGCGGGCATTGGTACGGGAGCGCTGACCGCGGACCGGGAGGCCCTTGCGGTGGCGGATGCCACGATAGCAGCCAATATCCTGCAGACGCTTAATGTTCAAGGTGATTTCTGCGCGGAGCTGACCTTCCACGGAGTATTCGTCTTCGAGGAGATGACGAATCTTACCTTGTTCTTCTTCAGTGAGGTCATCGCACTTCTTGTTCTTGTCGATACCCAGCTGGGCACAGACCTTGTTAGCGGTGAACAGACCGACACCATAGATTGCCGTCAGACCGTACTCGACGGTCTTGTTTTTCGGTAAATCGACACCAGCGATACGTGCCATACGATCTCCTTATCCCTGCTTCTGCTTGTGACGGGGGTTCTTCGAACAGATGATGCGCAATACACCCTTGCGACGGATGATCTTGCAGTTTTCACATCTGGGTTTGATGGAGGCTTTGATTTTCATAGGTTTGACCTTTCTTTGAAAATACCTATTACTTGTAACGGTATGTGATTCGCCCACGATTAAGGTCGTAGGGGGAAATCTCTACCAACACTTTGTCGTCCGGCAAAATTCGAATGAAATGCCGACGCATTTTTCCAGAAACATGAGCGAGAATCTCGTGGCCATTTCCAAGTTGGACACGGAAGAAAGCGTTGGGGAGAGCTTCCAACACAACACCTTCTACTTGTATTCCTTCTTCTTTAGCCACTAAGACGCCATCCTGCCGCGAATGCGGCCATGCTTGAGGAAACCTTCATAATTCTTGGTATGCAACTGGGCTTCGAGTTGACGGAGCGTATCCAGCGCCACACCGACCACGATAAGTACCGAGGTGCCCCCAATATAGAAACTCATATTGAGTGCGTCTTTGAGATGGAGCGGACCAACACTGATTAAAGCGAGGAAAAGCGATCCAGGCAAAGAAATTCTCGTGAGAACGTGGTCTATGTACTTTGCAGTTTCGTTACCCGGACGGATTCCCGGAATAAATCCACCACTTCTCTTAAGGTTTTCGGCAATGTCGTTAGGGTTGTACTGGATTGCCGTGTAGAAGTAGGTGAAGAATATAATCAGGAGGGCAAAGATCACGCTATAGGTGATATGGCCCGGGATGAACGCAGCCGCAAAGGACTGCATCGCGGAAACGTTCGGGAACCAGGAAGCGATCATGGCCGGAATGAACATGATGCAGCTTGCGAAGATCACGGGAATCACGCCAGCGGTATTCACCTTGAAAGGCAGATAGCTGGACTGACCGCCCACGACCTTGGAACCGACCGTCCTGCGAGGACTTTGGAGTGGAATGCGACGGTTCGCTTGCTCGACGAATACGATAAAGCCGATAATCAGCACGACGACAGCGAGAATAAAGATCTCGATGGCAAGCGGCTGGATATCTTCCTTAAACATTTCGAATTCGGCAAGGGCAGCCCGCGGAAGGCCACCGACGATACCGGCGAAGATGATAAGAGAAATACCGTTACCCACACCGTGCGAGGTAATCTGCTCGCCCAGGTACATCACAAAGATCGTACCGGCGGTGAAGGTCAGGGTAGCTAGTAAACGGAAACCGATGTTTCCGGCACCAGAAGCGAAGTCATCAGCCAAGACAGACACTCCGGCACCGGTAGCGGTTGTCACCTTAAGGGACGAAAGCCACACAGAAATGCCCCATCCCTGCAAGGCAGCGAGTGCTACCGTAAAGTAACGGGTATATTGGTTCAGCCTAGCGCGCCCTTCCTGACCTTCCTTCTGAAGCATCTGGATGGCGGGAATCACGGAGCCCATCAACTGAATGATGATGCTCGCGCTGATGTACGGCATGATACCTAGGGCAAAAATGGTAGCCTTAGCAAAGGCACCGCCCGTGAAGGAGTCATACAGGCCGAACAAATTATTCGAGTTACGGAAGAACTCCGCCAAAACGGCAGAATTCACTCCGGGAATTGTGATGTGAGCACCAAGACGATAAATAATCAGAACACCAAGCGTAAAAAGAAGCTTTTTACGCAGGTCTTCGATTTTAAACGCATTGGCGAACGCATCTAGGGCTTTCTTGAGAGCTTCCATTAGACGATCTCGACTTTGCCGCCAGCAGCTTCGATCATGGCCTTGGCCTTTTCGCTGATGGCGTTAACCTTTACATTGATTGCCTTGTCGATGGTACCAAAAGCGAGGACCTTGACCGGCAGTTCGATGTTCTTGATGAAACCCTGGTCAAACAGAGCCTGGGCGTCGAAGTCGGTAACGCTGCAAGAAGCGAGCTTCTTGAGGTTAACGATCTGGAATTCAACACCGGCGTGCTTGAAGCCACGCTTCGGGATGCGACGGTGGATCGGCATCTGGCCGCCTTCGAAAGCGACACGACCGGCCTGAGCACTCTTACGAGCGCCGGCACCCTTCTGACCACGGCCAGCGGTGGTGCCCCAACCGGAACCCGGACCGCGACCGATACGCTTGCGGCTCTTGCCCTTGGCAGCCTTGCCAGGATTGAGAGTATTGAGTTCCATCTTAGATCTCCTCGACCTTCACCATGTCAGCCACGGCATTGATCATGCCCTGGATGCTGGGGGTCAAAACGTGTTCAACAGATTGTCCGATCTTGCGGAGACCGAGTGCCTTCACGTTGGCGCGGTGCACCGGGAGACGGCGGACGGTACCCTTGATCAAAGTAATACGAACTTTCTTCATCGTGTATTACTCCTTAGGCATTGGCACCGCGGAGAGCGGCGCAGTCCTGTTTGTTCTTCTGGGCCAAGAGACCTTCGAGGCAGGCGCTCACGACAGTGCTCGGGTTGGAAGAACCGTGAATCTTGGTGAGGATGTTGCGCACACCGGCCAGTTCGAGAACGGCACGGGCAGCGGCACCGGCGATAACACCAGTACCCGGAGCAGCCGGCATCAAGAGGATGCGGGTTGCGCCGCTCTTGACTTCGATGTCGTGGGGAATGGTGCCGTCGAGGAGCTGCACTTCAACGATGTTGCGCTGGGCGGCTTCGGTGCCCTTGCGGATAGCTTCGGAAACTTCCTTAGCCTTGCCGAGACCGACACCCACCTTGCCGTTCTTGTTGCCAACGACAACGAGAGCGGAGAAGGACATGCGGCGACCGCCCTTGACGGTCTTAGCGCAACGGTTGATGTGTACAACCTTGTCTTCAAATTCAGAAACTTGAGCTTCGCGTTCCAAAGTGTACCTCACTAGAATTTGAGTCCGCCTTCACGAGCTCCCTCAGCGAGAGCCTGAACGCGACCGTGATAGATGTAACCGCCGCGGTCGAAGACCACGGATTCAATGCCCTTGGACTTGGCGACTTCAGCAATCTGGAGACCGAGCTGCTTAGCCTGCTCCGTCTTCGTCGTTTCACCGAACTTACCCTGGAATTCCTTGGAAGCTGTGGTGAGCTGGACGAGAGACTTATTGTTTTCGTCATCAATAATCTGGGCGACCATGTGAGACAAGGAACGGCGAACAGCCAAACGAGGGCATTCTGCAGTTCCGACAACAGACTTGCGTACGCGTTCGTGGCGTGCGATTCTGGACTGGATTCTTTTCTTAGCAATTGCAGTCATAGTTTACCCTTATTTACCTGTCTTCTTACCTTGCTTACGACGGACAATTTCGCCTTCGTACTTGATGCCCTTGCCCTTATACGGTTCAGGCTTGCGGTACTTGCGGATTTCTGCCGCAGCTTGGCCGACCTTCTGCTTATCGATGCCCTTGATGGAGATCTTCAGCGGGTCAACAGCCTTGAGTTCAACGCCTTCCGGGGCCTTGAAGATAACCGGGTGAGAGAAGCCGAGAACCAAGTTGAGGTCCTTGCCCTTCTGTTCCACACGGTAACCAACGCCGACGATTTCGAGCGTCTTCTGGAAACCCTTGGTCACGCCTTCGACCATGTTGGCAACGAGAGCGCGAGTGGTGCCATGGATGGCACGGGTGAACTTCTGATCGTCAGGACGAGAGAAGGAAAGCTGGTTGCCTTCGAGCTTGATTGCAATCAGTTCATGAACGTCGGTCTCGAGCTTGCCGAGAGGACCTTCAACCTTGATGTTCTGACCATTGACGGCGACTTTCACGCCGGCCGGGATATTGATAATAGCTTTACCGATACGGGACATCTTTACCATACCTTTGCGATGACTTCACCACCCACGTTTTCCTTGCGGGCTTCGTGGTCGGTCATCACGCCTTTAGATGTGGAGATGATAGCATAGCCAAGGCCATTGCGAACGCGCGGAAGCTTTGCGGCGTCAACGTAGTGACGGAGACCCGGCGAAGAAATGCGCTGGATGCCCTGGATAGCGGATTCGCCCTTCGTGTAACGGAGGAGGACCTTGAGGATGCCCTGCTTACCGTCATCGACGACGACGAACTTTTTAATGAAACCTTTTTCCTGCAACACGCGAGCGATTTCACGCTTCAAGTTGCTGGCAGGAATGTCCACCACGGGGAGCTTTGCCGAAGCGGCATTGCGGATACGGGTGAGCATATCGGCGATAGGATCTGTCATTGCCATGAGTATACTCTCCTTACCAAGACGACTTTGTGATACCGGGGATTTCGCCGGCGAGTGCCATTTCGCGGAAGCAAATACGGCAAAGGCCAAAGCGGCGCATAAAGGCGTGCGGCCTACCGCAACGCTTGCAACGGTTGTACCCACGAACGGTATACTTCGGAGTACGCTTGCATTTTTCAATCATTCTTTTGCTTGCCATGGTATTACCTTACTTCCTGAAGGGGAGTCCAAGTTCTTCAAGCAGGGCGCGGCCTTCGTCGTCCGTCTTGGCGGTCGTCACGAAGGAGATGTCCATACCGAAAGTACGAGAAATCTTGTCAATGTCAATTTCAACAAAGATGGTCTGTTCCTTGATGCCGAGGGTGAAGTTACCCATGCCATCAAAGCCACGGCGTGCGAGACCACGGAAGTCACGGACACGCGGAAGGTCGATGTTGATGAGACGGAAGAGGAAGTCCCACATGTTGTCGCCGTGCAGGGTGACCTTAGCACCGATGCCGATGCCTTCGCGCAGATGGAACTGAGCGATAGCCTTCTTGGCGTTGGTGACGACGGCCTTCTGACCGGTAATGGCGGTCAGGGTATCGACGGCTTCATCCAGGATCTTGCGGTTCTGAGCCGCGGCGCCAACACCCATGTTGAGCACGATCTTCTGGAGGCGGGGAATTTCCATCACGTTCTTGTAAGCAAACTTCTGCTGCAAGGCCGGAACGACTTTTTCGAGATAAAATTGCTTCATCTGGTTCATGTGTTACCTCTAGATAGCCTTGCCGGACTTGACGCTCACGCGGGAAGCCTTCTTGCCGGCTTCGCGCACGATACGTGTACGGACAGGAGTGTTGCCTTCGAGAAGCATCACGTTGGAAATGTCAATCGGCAGTTCCTTTTCGATGATGCCACCCGTCTGATTGGTCTGGGACGGCTTTTCATGACGCTTGCGGACGTTCACGCCCGAAACGGTCACCTTGCCACCCTTGACACTAATCACGGTGCCGGTCTTGCCCTTGTTGGCACCGGAAATCACCTTGACGTTATCATTCTTCTTGATGTTAGCCATTAGAGAACCTCAGGTGCGAGGGAGATGATCTTCATGTATTTCTTGTCGCGGAGCTCACGAGCCACCGGTCCAAAAATACGGGTTCCACGGGGTTCGCCATCCTTAGTGATGAGAACCACGGCGTTGTCCGAGAAACGGATGAACGTGCCATCCGGACGGGCGATTTCTTTGCGTGTGCGCACGACGACGGCGTCGGCCACGGAACCCTTCTTCACCTTGCTCTGGGGGATAGCGTCCTTAACGGCTACCTTGATGACATCACCGATGCTAGCATAGCGACGGTTTGTGCCACCCAAAACACGGATGCAGGCGACTTCCTTGGCACCACTGTTATCGGCCACGACGAGTCTGGTTTCTTCTTGAATCATATTCGCCTTACTCCAAAACGATTATTTCTTCTTAGCTACAATGCGGACGAGGCGCCAGCGCTTCGTTGCAGAGAGCGGACGAGTTTCCATGATTTCCACCAGGTCGCCTTCGCCGGCTTCGTTGTTTTCATCGTGAGCCTTGAGCTTCTTGGTGGTGGTCATGATCTTGTTGTACACCGGGTGACGCTTACGGTTTTCAACTACGACGGTGATGGTCTTGTCCATCTTGTCAGAGCTGACGACACCCTGTCTTACCTTACGAAGGTTTCTATCCATTTCCTGCTCCTGCCCGGCTTATGCCTTGGCCTTTTCGGTGAGGATGGTCTTGACCCTAGCGATATCCTTGCGGGTATTGCGGATCGAAGAGGGTTTTTCCAAGTTACCGAGCTTAGCAGCCATACGGTAATTGAACAAATCGAGATTCAACTGAGCCAGTTTTTCCTTGAGCTGGTCAACGCCCAGTTCTTTCAATTCACGTGCTTTCATTAGATCTCCGATTCTTCGATGATTTTGCACTTGAGGGGGAGCTTCTGTGCTGCGACATGGAGAGCTTCCATGGCCAGTTCACGTTCGACACCACCCATTTCGAAAATGATGCGACCCGGGAGGATAACGGCTGCCCAGAATTCGACGGCGCCCTTACCCTTACCCATACGGGCTTCAGCAGGGTGACGGGTGATCGGCTTATCGGGGAAGACGCGGATCCAAACGCGGCCACCGCGCTTGATCTTACGAGTCATGGCGATACGAGCGGCTTCAATCTGACGAGCAGTCAGCCAGCACTTTTCAAGAGCCTGAATGCCGAATTCGCCGAAGGCGATGGAATTGCCGCGGGAGGCAATGCCCTTCATGCGGCCTTTCATCTGCTTACGATGTAATGTTCTTTTAGGACTCAGCATAATTACTTCTCTCTCTTGTTATCGTTCATGACGTCCTTGCCAATCTTTTCGCCGTGCATGATCCAGACCTTGATACCGATGGCACCATAAACGGTCTTGGCGATTGCAGTAGCGTAGTCGATGTCGGCACGGAGAGTGTGCAGAGGCACGCGGCCTTCAGCATACTTTTCGACGCGGGCAATTTCGGCACCACCGAGGCGGCCACCGCACTGCACCTTGATACCTTCCACACCCATGCGCATAGCGGACTGGATGGCGCGCTTCATGGCGCGACGGAAGGAAATACGCTTTTCGAGCTGACGTGCAATGTTTTCGGCAACCAGCTTGGCATCCGTTTCGGGACGCTTGATTTCCTGGACGTTAATATAGATTTCTTTACCGGTGAGGAACTGGAGTTCACCCTTGAGTTTCTCCAATTCTTCGCCCTTACGGCCGATCACGATACCCGGACGGGCGGTAAAGAGGTTCACGTTCACCTTCTTGACGGTACGTTCGATGCCGACCTTGGAGAGGGAGGCATGTTCGAAACGCTTCATCAAGTAGCGACGGAGCACGATGTCTTCATAAAGAAGATCGGCAAACTTGTCTTCGGCATACCACTTGGATTCCCAGCCGCGGATAACGCCAAGACGAAGACCATTCGGATGAGTTTTCTGACCCATTTTAATTACTCCTTGTTGGCCACAACGACTGTGATGTGAGAGAGCGGCTTTTCGATACGGAAAGCACGGCCCTGGGAACGGGGGTGGATACGCTTCATGATGGTACCACCGTCGGCCGTGATGGTCTTGACGACCAGTTCTTCGGCGGCAACGGCACCAGCGGCCTTCTGCTTGAAGTTAGCGACAGCGGACTTCAGAGCATTTTCGACCAGCGGGGCACCCTTGGTCTGCGTGTGGAGAATAGAAAGCATTGCGAATGCTTCTGCAACGGACTTGCCGCGAACCAGGTCGACAACGCGACGGAGCTTGCGAACGCCGTAACGGACGTTTTTCACTTTAGCAACAGCTTGCATTATTTCTTTCCTCCAGCAGCGGTTTCAGTCTTACGGTGACCGCGGAAAGTGCGGGTCATGGAGAATTCACCCAGCTTGTGGCCGACCATGTTTTCGGTCACGTACACGGGGATGAACTGCTTGCCGTTATAGACGGAGAACGTAAGTCCGACCATATCAGGAATGATGGTGGAACGACGGGACCAGGTCTTGATAGCCTGTTTCTTGTCGGAACCGGCCATCGCCTGGGCCTTGCTGAGAACGTGGGAATCCACGAACGCACCTTTCTTAAGGGATCTAGACATGAATTAGGCCCTCTTCTGACGATGACGTACGATGAACTTATCGGTACGCTTATTGTTACGAGTTTTGGCACCCTTAGAGTTCTTGCCCCAAGGAGAGCACGGATGACGACCACCAGAGGTACGACCTTCACCACCACCAAGGGGGTGATCGACCGGGTTCATAACGACACCACGGACGGCCGGGCGCTTGCCGAGCCAGCGAGAGCGGCCTGCAGAACCCGAGGATTCATTCATGTGATCGATATTGGAAACCTGACCAACGGTAGCGAGGCAGTCTTCCGGGATGTAGCGAACTTCGCCACTCGGAAGCTTGACCTGGCAGAGCTTGCCGTCTTTAGCGACGAGTTCTGCACCGGCACCTGCGGAACGGGCGATCTGGGCGCCCTTGCCCGGTTTCATTTCGATGTTGTGGATAATGGTGTTCAGCGGAATATCGCGGAGAGGGATAGCGTTACCCACGCGGAATTCGGCGCCTTCGCCGGAATTCAGCACGTCACCGACCTTGATTTCGGCCGGGGCGATGATGTAGCAGCGCTTGCCGTTCTGGTACTTGACCAGGGCGATACGAGCGGAACGGTTCGGATCGTATTCGATCGTTTCAACCGTGCAGGGGATGCCTGCGAACTTGCGCTTGAAGTCGATGATACGATACAGTTTCTTGTGACCACCACCGCGACGGCGGGAGGTGATTTCACCGGCGTTGTTACGGCCGGAGCTACGCTTGATGCCTTCGGTGAGCGGCTTGTACGGCTTGTCCGCAGTGATTTCCTTGCGGTCACCAATCTGCTTGTAGCGCAGCGTCGGGGTAAGCGGGCGATAAGACTTCAGACCCATGATTATACTCCTTCGAACTCGGCAATCTTTTGCCCGGCCTTAAGCGTGATGTAGGCCTTCTTCCAGTTGGACTTCTTGCCGGCGACCATGCCCATACGAACGCGCTTCATCTTGCCGCGGTTGATAAGGGTGTTGACGGAATCGACCTTGACACCGAAACGCTTTTCGATAGCGTCCTTGATCTCGGTCTTCGTTGCGGTCTTGGCAACCTTGAAAACATACTTGTGCACGTCATTACGAGAAGCAGCCATCAGACGGGCAGTAGCTTCGGTAATGTGCGGAGCAACGAGAATTTCGTGAAGTTCACTCATTAGCGGCCTCCTTCCAGTTCGGCGAGAGCTGCCTGGGAGATGACGACGTTGTTGGCGCGAACGATATCGTAAGTGTTGACATCGGCGACGCGAGCGCAACGGCACCAAGGAATGTTGTTAGAAGACAGGTAGAGGTTCTTGTCAGCGTCGCTCACCAGGAAGAGAGCATTGCGCTGTTCGAGACCGGCCTTGTTGAGGACGGCGAGGAGATCCTTGGTCTTCGGGGCGTTGAAAGCGAGAGCTTCGAACACCTGCACCTTGCCTTCGAGAGCCTTAGCAGCGAGAGCAGAGTGGAAAGCGATCTTCTTGACCTTCTTGTTTACCTTTTCAAAGTAGTCATGGGACTTAGGACCGTGAGCCTTGGCACCGCGAACCCACACAGCGGAGGTGTTCTGACCGGAACGTGCACGACCCGTGCCCTTCTGCTTCCAAGGCTTCTGACCACCACCGCTAACGGAGGACTTGTTCTTAGCCTGGGCAGTGCCCTGACGGTTGTTGTTCAGGATAGCCTTGATGTGCAAGTACATGCAGACCTTGTTGACTTCCTGATCGAACATGGCCGGGAGCTGAATATCATTCTTGAAATCGCCAGTAGCGGCGAAAAGCTTTGCTGTAGCCATTAGTCTTTCCTCACCACGATGATGCTGTTCTTTGCACCGGGAACTGCGCCGCGGACAAAGATCAGGTTGCGGTCGCCGTCAACCTTGACGACCTGGAGGTGCTTCACGGTCACTTTCTTGTTACCGAACTGACCGGCCATACGCTTGCCCGGGAAAACGCGGCCCGGATAAGAGTGAGCGGACGTACCACCCGGTTCGCGCATATTGTGCGTACCATGGGAACGAGGACCGCTGTGGAAGTTATGGCGCTTGATGGTACCGGAGAAGCCGTGACCCTTGGAGAGGCCAGAGACATTCACCATCTTCACATCGGCGAAGTCAGCTGCACCGAATTCCTTGCCAACCGGCCAGGCTTCGAGATCAGCGACATCGAATTCAGCGAGGTGTTCACGAACAGCGACATCAGCCTTCTTGAAGTGGCCGATTTCAGCCTTGTTGGCGCGCTGTTCTTTCTTGAGACCAAAGCCGATCTGGACAGCAGTGTAGCCGTCCTTCTCTTCTGTCTTATGGCAAACGACCACGCACGGACCGGCTTCGAGAACCGTGACAGGGACGCATTCGCCCTGTTCCGTGAACACTTGGGTCATTCCCAATTTCTTTGCGAGAATACCGTTCATTGTTATTAAACCTTAATTTCGACTTCAATGCCTGCGGGCAAGTCAAGTTTCATGAGGGAATCTACAGTCTGCGGCGTAGCATCAAGGATGTCGATCAGACGCTTGTGCGTACGGGATTCGAACTGTTCACGAGAAGTCTTGTCGATATGCGGAGAGCGAATCACCGTATACTTCTGGATCTTCGTCGGGAGAGGGATGGGGCCAGCAATGCGGGCACCAGTGTTCTTAGCTGTATTCACGATGTCTTGAGCGGAGCGGTCGATCATACGATGATCGAAGCTCTTCAAGCGAATACGAATGCGTTCACCAGCCATGATAATTCCTTACTTGATGATTTCGGTTACGGAGCCAGCGCCAACGGTACGGCCACCTTCGCGGATTGCGAAGCGGAGCTGCTTTTCCATTGCCACCGGGGCGATCAGGTTCACGTGGATGGTCACGGTGTCACCCGGAGTCACCATTTCGACACCTTCCGGAAGCTGGATCGTGCCAGTCACGTCGGTGGTGCGGAAGTAGAACTGAGGACGGTAGCCGTTCATGAACGGTGTGTGACGGCCACCTTCGTCCTTAGTAAGAACGTAGATTTCTGCCTTGAATTCGGCGTGCGGAGTCACGGACTTCGGAGCAGCGAGCACCTGGCCGCGGCTGATGTCCTTCTTTTCTGCACCGCGGAGGAGCAGACCGACGTTGTCGCCTGCCTGGGCGTCGTCGAGGAGCTTGCGGAACATTTCAACGCCGGTAACAACGTATTCGGCAGTTTCGCCGAGACCAACGCGTTCGACCTTGTCGTTCAGGTGAACCACGCCGCGTTCGATACGACCGGTAGCGACAGTGCCACGACCAGTGATGGTGAACACGTCTTCGATCGGCATCAGGAACGGCTTTTCGGTTTCACGGGCCGGAAGCGGGATGTAGGTGTCGCAGGCGTCCATGAGTTCCATGATCTTGTCCTGGTAGGCGGGGTCGCCTTCGAGGGCCTTGAGGGCGGAACCGCGGATGATCGGGGTGTTGTCGCCGTCAAATTCGTACTTGGACAGAAGGTCGCGAACTTCCATTTCCACGAGGTCGAGGAGTTCTTCGTCGTCCACCATGTCGACCTTGTTCATGAACACGACGATCTTCGGCACGCCCACCTGGTGAGCGAGGAGGATGTGTTCACGGGTCTGGGGCATCGGGCCGTCAGTAGCGGCCACGACGAGGATAGCGCCGTCCATCTGGGCAGCACCGGTCACCATGTTCTTAACGTAGTCGGCGTGCCCCGGGCAGTCGACGTGAGCGTAGTGACGGTTTGCAGTGGTGTATTCGACGTGAGAAGTGTTGATCGTGATACCACGGGCCTTTTCTTCGGGAGCGTTGTCGATTTCGTCGAAACGCTTGGCGGCGGCGAGGCCGCGTGCAGCGAGGGTCGTGCAGATTGCGGCGGTCAGAGTGGTCTTGCCGTGGTCAACGTGGCCGATGGTGCCGATGTTGCAGTGCGGCTTGCTTCTGTCAAAATGTTCTTTTGCCATTTTTTCCTCTTCTTCAGCAGAAGGTTTATCGCTTCGAATGCTAGGATCTGCGCGGGTTAAACGCATACTCCTGTGATTTCGCAAAGCATAGGAAGCGGTACTTTGCGAATTTTGCCGAACAAATTTAGCAAATTCAAGGAAAATTTCAAGCATTTTTTTTTGTTTTTTGCCCAAAAAGGGCGATTTTCGCCCCGAAAGACTATATTTAGTGGCTTCAGATTTCGCCTCGTTTTTCACATCGTCCGTTTTTACAAAATGGCGTTTTTTGACGAATTTAGGCACTTCTTAAATCTAATCCTACCATAACTCCAACTTATCAACATTTTAAGCACACCGTCCCCAAATAGCAGCAAATCCCAGCCCATTTATCCACAAAAATTTTGTAAAAAGATTTTTACTCATAAAAATTTTACAATTGGGCCCCCGTAAACACTCCTTCACGCTCAGGAACGACCTAGGAACATTTATCCATGCGACTCGTTATTTTTACATTTGATTTCCCCATTTTTTAACTATCTTGTTTCTCCGGTGTTTATTGGGAACATGAGGATTTATGAAAAAGAAGTTTTTCTCCCTGTTACTATCCGCAGCCGCAGTGGCCTTCATATGCAACTGCGGTGACGAGACATCCGGCAGTTCGGACCTCTACGGTGCATACGTCGTAACCGAACCTTCCTTCGTCTATAACGACCTCTACATCACAAGTTCCGGAATCGTCCTGGACAAGAACGGCAACCAGGTGGGCACCGCCAACATCGCCACCGGAACCATTTACGACATGACGGGCACCCCGACCGAAGAAGGCGTCAATTTCGGAGCCCTCACCGTCGTCAACCCGCCCGCAGTCAAATCCGACGCATGGGTTCTTTCCGCAGCAGACCAGGTCTACGTCATCTATCCTAGCGGAGAGGTGACCGACGCGGCAGGCAACCCGATAGGCACCATCATCTTCGAAACCAATTCGGACGGATCCTCGACGGGTGTCGGCAACATTGTCGGGCTCGACAACACTACCGTCATTTTTGAAGACGTCGACGTCACTGTGCTCAACGTATTCAAGTCCAACACGACCCCCGACCTGCCCCCCGCCGAAAGCAGCGCAAGCGAAATCCCCGGCCCGGAAAGCAGTGCCGGAGAAAATCCCCTTCCGGTAAGCAGTGCAGGCGAAAACCCGAACCCGCTCACATCGTCGGCATCGCAGCCTCCGGTATCTTCCGCGACCCAGCCGGTACAATCCTCCAGTTCCGCAAAGTCCTCGAGTTCCGCAAAATCTTCTAGCTCGGTGGCATCCTCTAGCAGCCAGCAACAGGCCACTCCCAATTTTAAGATCAAGAGCGGCGGACGCTCCGGTAACGGTTGGGGTTCGCGCTATTGGGACTGCTGCAAGCCCCACTGCGCATGGACCGGTAAGGGCGGCTCCATCGCAAGGACCTGTAACGCACAGCAGCAGGAACTCACGAAGGGCGACGACATGGTGAAGAGCATTTGCGAAGGCGGCCCCGCAGGTCTCTGCAACAGCCAGGCTCCTTTCGTTGTCAACGATGAACTCGCCTACGCATTCGCCGCAGGCCCGGGTAACGAATACGCAAGTTCCTGCGGAGCCTGTTTCTTGCTCACCTTCGACGGAAAGAGCCGACACACGACTGACGCTCGCACCAAAGCCCTGGAGGGCAAGAAGCTCGTCATCATGATTTCAAACATCGGTTACGACGTGGAAAACGGCCAGTTCGACATGATGATACCGGGTGGCGGCGTCGGCATTTTCAACGGATGTTCCGCCATGTGGGGCATCAACAACCTCGGCTCGTCTCACGGCGGGTTCCTCAAGGACTGCGGCGGCGACCAAAAACTTACCGACGCAAAGGTTGCAACCGTCCAGAAATGCCTCGAGGACAAGTGCAATTCCGTATTCGCAAACATTCCTGAAGCAAAGGCGGGCTGCCTTTTCCACGCCCAGTGGCTAGCAGCCGCCAACAACCCTTCGTTCAAGTACGAAGAACTGGAAGAATGCCCCCAGGAACTCAAGAACAAGTTCTAATCAGCAAATATTGCTCATAAGACTTTCAATCCCGGCTTTAGTGCCGGGATTTTTTTATGCAGGTTGATGTGACCGGCGTCGCGTAAATATATATCTTACAAAAATTTACGTGAAATTTCAGGGCAATTAAACTATCTTTAGGTGCGGATGGAATTGGAAGGGACTTTCAGAAGAAAGTCTTATTGGATTTTTTTGAGGATGTATATGAAACACCAATTCCTAAAGTCCGTTCTGATCCTGGGAAGCGTCCTTGCGTTCATGAACTGCTCCGACGAAAACACCATGACCCCCGAAACGGACCCGACCGCCCAGGAAAGCCCGACTCCTACGGATTACGCATGGAAACTTGAAGCGAACGGAGATATCTACCTGATTTACCCGTCGGGAACCGTCACCAACGCAAACGGCATTATCGTCGGAACCCACGACAAGGAAAACGGAACAATTGTCGGTATCGACAACAACACGATTTTCCAAAATATCTTCACGGACAATCTCGAAGTAACGACTCTGGAAGAACAGAAGGCAAAACTCCCCGCCTCTTCGGAAACGGTTCCTCCGCAGTCTTCTGCAACTGTAAACCCGCCTGCTTCCTCGGCTAACGTGACAACGCCGACATCTTCTGCAAACAACCAGACGATGAGTTCCGCAAATACGCAGCAGCCGAATTCCTCTGCAAACACGGTGACGTCTTCCTCGTCTGCACAGCAGCAGCAACAGACGAACTCCTCTGCCGCAACGTCGGGTAACTGTGACGGAAAGTGCTTTGACGCCCCTTCGGGAAAGTGCGTCGGCAAATATGATCAGCTGACAGGATCCAAGGGTGAAAAGTACGCCTATGACAATGACTGCAAGCTGAACTGCTACTACGATCCCGATGGAAAAGAATGCAAGAACATAAGCGGAGCGGCACCGGCAAGCAGCAACGCTCAGCAGCAGACAAAATCATCCAGCTCTCAGCAACAACAGCAACAGAAGTCTTCGAGCAGCCAGCAGCAACAGCAGCAGAAGTCCTCTAGTTCTCAACAACAGCAACAGCAACAATCTTCCAGCTCCCGGCAGCAACAACAGCAGGGCGGTTCCTTACTGCCCAAGGTCGTTTCCGGCGCCCAGACCCAATCCGGTTACGCAACCCGCTACTGGGATAGCTGCAAGCCCCACTGCGCATGGAAAGGCAAGGGTGGTCCCGTCGCCAGAACTTGTAAGGCCGACGGCGTTACCACGGCCAATGCTGACGACGCATCCATTTGTGACAACGGCGGCGTTGCAGGAACCTGCTTCGACCAGACTCCGCAAATTGTTAACGACACTATCGCCTACGCATTCGCCGCAACCCCCGGTGGCGGCAGCAACTGCGGCAAGTGCTACATGCTCACCTTCAAGGGAACCGGAGCTTCCGCAACGAACACTCCCACGGACAGCCACCACAGAAAAATCAAAGGCAAGCACCTGATTGTCATCTCCAGCAACATCGGCTATGACGTTAGCCACAACCAGTTCGACCTGATGATTCCTGGCGGTGGTCCCGGCGCATTCAACGCTTGTCAGAAAATGGGCATTTCCTGTGCAGGCGCCCAGTACGGCGGATTCCTTACCACCTGCAATTACAAGAAGGATTGCCTTATCGATATGTGCAACAAGGAATACGGCAACAATACAAGCCTGAAAAACGGTTGCCTTTTCCTCGCCGAATGGATGGACGCCGCCAACAACCCCGAGGTTGACTTCGTGGAAGTCGAATGCCCCGATGCTTTGATGGCCAAGTACAAATAGAATCAAATCAAGAACTTTAGCGAAAACCGTCGGGAAACCGGCGGTTTTTTGTTAAATTAAATAGATAACTTAGTCGGCCCCTCGGCATGGTTTGCTTCGACAGGCTCAGCACAGGCTTAAGCTCACCAACCGAGCTTAGGGACCTTTATAAAATTGGAGTTTATATGTTTGGGAAAAAAATGATTGGATTTGCGGCCGTCGCGGCCCTCGTGGGAGGACTCGCGATTGAAACCTTCGCCACAAACGTGGCCTGCGTAGGCAATAGCATCACTGAAGGCTACGGAATCGACTGGGGCGAAAAGAAATACCCCGACCACCTGCAGGAACTTTTACAGCCGGGAGACTCCGCCGCAAACTTCGGCACCTCGGGTAAGATGTTCTACAAGGAAAGCGGAGAGTCTTACTGGGTGCAGGGCAAGATCAAGGAAGCTCTCGCCTTCCCCGCAGACATCGTGGTGATTGAACTCGGCACGAACGACAGCAAGCTTTTCTACTACACCTACTACAACGTGACCGTAGACATGCTGAAACCCTCTTACGAGGACCTGCTCGACACGTTTGCGCACCTCCCCACCCATCCCGAAATTTACGCCACGCTGCAGCCCTATTCCAACAACGAGAGCTGGGGAATCATGGACAGCACGATCGTCAAGTACATCAACCCGCTCATCAAGGAAACAGCGATAGAGAAGGGCGTGAACATCATCGACCTGCATTCGCTTTTCCAGACGCCCGAATGGTTCCTGGATGACAGCGTGCACCCGAACGCGACCGGCGCTCAGGAACTCGCAAAAATCGTGAACAAGTACATTACACTCGCAAAGCCTACACTCAAGCAGGAACAGGCGACACTGCAGGTGAACGGTGACAGCTTCGGAGTCCGCTGGTACAAGGATGGCAAGCTGATTGAAGGCGCCGCGGACAAGCCGCTTGCACTCACCGAAACGGGTACATACAGGGCTCTCGTAAAAGTGGAAAGCGACAACGATTCGTGGATCCTGAGCGAGGAATTCGAGGTGAAGGACCTAAGCTCCGACCCCACAGGAATCAAACCCACAAGGCAGACTTCACAGCCGAAAACGCGGAAACTCCACCACAAAGTGGACGTGAAAGGGCGAGTCGTAGACGGTAAAAAGAGTTACTAGATACGCCCTACGGGCTAGTTTATAGTTACTAGAGATCTTTCGACTTCGGCACATCGTGCCTTCGCTCAGGATGACAATATTGTCTAGCAACTAGCGAAGCGTGACCTAGAACCCAGAACTAGGGCGGGTGGCGAGGCGATCGTCCAGGAATCTAAACATTGCCTGGTAGGCGTTATCGCGGGCGGGCCTATGCGAAAGGAAAAGGTCGTGCAGGCCACCCTCGATTTCTACAATCTGCGTATGGGGGCCGAGGTTCTGCCCGTATTCGTGGATATGCTCCACATCCAGCACTCCGTCGCAATAGGTGTATTCCTCGCTCCAGTCGTCGTCGCGGTAACTGCAGCCGCTGTGCATCACCAGAATCGGGGAAGTAAGCTTTAAGCCCTGCTGTACGCGGACGTGCCCCTGGTGAATCGCATGGAGCCAGCCGAGATCGATCGGAAGACTTCCCGGAACCTTGAGCTTACGGTCGTATTCCCATTCCCCGCTTTCGGACTTGTAAAGGCTCTTGTCATAGTTCAGGTTATAGCTTCGAGGAATCCCTACACTGGGGAACATGCTCCCTAGAATAGAAAGCGCGGGTACCGCCAAACGACGCACCGGCCACACATAGTTCATTTCGAAAAAAGGACTGTTAAGGACTACCGCTGCAATGCCCGCACCGTTTCCACGATCCGTTGCATATAGGCAAGAAATCAACCCGCCCGTACTGTGGCCAATCAACACAAGCGGAACGGAATCCCCTTCCGCAAGGCGGATCATGGCTATAGCGGAATCCAGCTCGGCATAGTATTCCGAAATGTCGCGGAGTTCCCCAGCCGTTTCGCCAGAGCGCAAGGAACGCCCATACTTGTGCAAGTCAATGGCATAAAAGGAATAACCCGCAGAATCTAGCTTTTGGGCAAGCTCTGCCTGAAAGAAATAGTCGTTGAACCCGTGTATATACAGAACAGACGCCCTCGGGGAAGAAACGGCTAGAGAATCCCCCATGGACGTATCCGCTTTACGGCTTACGGAGCCATACGGATAATGCACCAACGTCGCATGAAATTTCGCACTATCGCCCGCATCGTACGAATACGCCATAAACGGGAGCCCCAAAAAAGGGTCCGGAACAGGGATCGCCCCTGCAAACACCGATGCAACCATGGCGATATAGAAAATAATGGCGAACTTCATAATCTTGGATAATATAATTTATTCTAAAGCCACGGAAATTTACTTTTTTCGCACATTTGTAAAAAACAAAAGACGCCAACTATAGTTGGCTTGATTTTAAATAGCGGTTTTTAACATTACTGCTATGTTCGACGATGAAGACCATAAAAGAGCCATAAAGGATTTTATAGCCTATTTACGGACCATCACGACTCAAAAGAACCTCGCCTTCTTTAGCGATGTCTCAAGGGAGTACGTTAGAAGTTTGGGAAAAGGGGAAGGGATTCCCTCTGTCAAGGTATTTTTCGGCCTCATCGAAGCAGCGGGTCTCAACATTATCGAAGGCACACAGAAATATCTGGAAATCCTGCAAAGCCAGCACCTTGCGCAAGTTGCCGAAAAAGGTGTCGCCCTGAACTACATTCACAAGACCAAAAGGGCCAAGTCCCTATAACCTAGAAGAAGTTCACGTTGAACCAACCCATCTTGCCGTCAGAAGACAAGGCCATTCCGCAAGCGACCTTGGTAGCACCCGCATTTTTCATGTTCAGGTAATGCCCGATATAGGGATAGTCTTCACTCTTGTCCGGATCCCGTTTACCGCTCGTCACAAGCGCCTTTTCGTCTTCCCACATCATCTTGAGATAATATTCGGTAACGGCGGACGCATCCTTTAGCCACGAGGTTCCAAAGTTCGGACCGGAATTCTGCGCAAACTCGCCGCACGACTTGAAATGCCCATGGGCGGAATTTTCAGCAAGGTCGTCTGCAGCCTGCTTGTCGGTACAGGTCTGCTTTTCTTCGGAAGCAAGCGCCAGAGGCTTCAGGTTCTCGGTTGCACGATACTCGTTAATGATAGCAAGGCAGTTTTCGCGCCAGCCCTCGGTAAAGAAGGGATCGTCCGATGCCGTAGGGAGAACTCCATCGGAACTTTCAGAGGATGTTCCAGAAGATTCGCCCGAGCAAGCGGAAAGCAAAACGACAAGTGCGCAGGACATTATTGTTGGACTTGCAAGCCATTTAAACATTGAAAGACTCCTTTTATGGGGGAAAAATACCTTCAGCTACCTGATGAATACTTTCTGCACCTGATCGCCGATACTTACCAGATAGCCGCCCGCCTGGGATAGCGTCAAGCCAAAGTTCTGAGAATGGGCACGGCCCCTAGCGATGATACGCCCCTGCATATCGAACACAGCGTAGGCGGCCCCCACGGGAGCGTAAGCCACCCGAATTTCGCGACCGACCGCGGAAAGCGTAAATTGCGGATTCCGTGCAATTTCAGACAAAGTTTCTGTACATTTCTTGCCGGTGCAGCTGGAACTGGACTTGCCTTCTATTGAGCTGCTGGACTTTGCGGTACTGCTAGAAGATTTTGCGTTGCTTGAGCTGGACTTTGCTTCGCTGGAACTGGATTTAGCCGTGCTGCTGGAAGAAGCCGCGACACTAGAACTGCTCGGGATAGCCTTCCAAAGCGCCCTTATTTCCAAAATCCCGAATGCCGTGGAAGGAATTTTTGTCACCACGTCAGTATCAAGGCTCCATCCCAGGAAAGTGTAGTCACTTAAAGAAGGCGTGGGCAAGGGTAGCTCCTGTCCGGGCGTATAGAAAAGAACGTAACCCATCGGATAGGCATAATCGGTTATGTACAGCCAGGCAAGATCTCGCTCTTCGCTCCCAGTCAATACGGGATATTCATCGCCCTGGATCCAATTCGCGCCATAAGCCCCGCCCGCCAATTCAACACTGTCAGCATCCTTCTGCACATAATCTTGCAACGCCCTCGTAATCGTTCCATCTTCAAAAGCCGATGCTTCGGCCTCTGTCCCGATGCTATCGCGAGATATTGTACCCTGCAGATAGAAGTTATTTTCAAAAGTCACTTGATAATCGTCTAACTTCGAAGCCCGCCCCCTGACAATCGAACCCTTGCTGTGGTTGTTAAGAACAAACGATTGCGTAGGCCTGTAGGGTGCAAAAATACTAAACGGATTATTTTCAACATAGTAGCCGCCTATCAAGCCATTAACAACACAATTGAGGCAATCAAAGTCGGCTGCATTGTAGTTATTCACTATGAAAAAGTGCTTCGAAACTTCACCAACTAGTCCACCAACATCGCCACCGGAGAAGAATTCTTCTAATTCCGCACCGCCAACAAAACGGCCTTCATTGGAATTCTGTATCAGGAACGTATAATAGTCAGAATGTCCCACAAGGCCTCCGACCGCACCGGCAGTTTCCCCAATATAGATGAGTCCACGATGGCTACTGTTTTTTATGATCAACGGGTAGTGGGCTTCTGCAACCAGGCCTCCGACATAAGTGTTCAAGTAACCACTGGGTATAACGATGGTCCCGTCAAAGTGCGTATTTTCAATTTCTATACGTGCAAGGGATTTAGAATGGCTGCCAATGATTCCACCCGCACTGTAATCACTCGAAATGAAGGAATCCCTGACTTTCAAGTTGTGGATAACGACTCTGGTTACGGTATACTTATCAGGTAGCCCCGTATAGAACACCCCTTCGCTATTTTCCATATAGAGCCCAGAAATCGTATGTCCCTGTCCATCGAAAAATCCATTGTTTACAACAATCATCTTCCAGGGGATAAAATCGCTTATCCTTGAACTGTCTAATGAGCCATCACGCTTCAGGACATTCTGGTTGACAACGATGTCCTTCATAAGCCTGCCGCAAATGTAGTTTGGAGCCTCACCACCTTTCACAAAAGAACCGTCCGCAAGTGCCGAAAATCCATAAAGTTCCTCGACATCCGAGATTTCGTAGCAGCTGTCCGCAAGGTCCATTGGCGGTCTCTTGTATTCGAACCACTTCGCATAGAAATGCTTGTCGCCCTTATCGCTAGTCTTGATAGAATCTACAGGGGCCCCTTTCAGTTCTTCGTTATCGTACCAGCCCCAAAAGATGCTGCTGTCACGATGATAACGTTCAGAAAGACTGCCTCCAATACCACCCAGGTAGCATTCTACAGAATCCGTCAGGAGAATCGCATCCTGAAAACTTGAAGTAGGATTGCCACATGCATAAAAAGAACCGGAATCCCTCACACCACCATTGGGATGGTAGGTTACCTTGTAACGGTCATACATCCTGGCCCAGTACTCAAGATTACCTGTTGTCTTATTGGAAATCTCCGTTTCGTTTTCTCCGGTAAATTCGGCATCACTATACCAGCCACCAAAAACCAGGTTTTTCGCGGAAGTTCCCCTTGGCAGCTCTGTTGTGAGGCCAGCGACATAAGTGTCGTAATATTTCGTAGTGTCACCACCGAAGGTGTGGAACGTAACATTGTACCTGGCCGCTATAGAGTTCTTGAGTTTTCCCGAAAAAATCGGGAAGTAGTCGTTGCCAACATCCTGCCCCCAAATGGCACCATCCAAATTTTCTTTCAGGAGGAATGTCACCGCACCATTAAGGAATGCAATCGTATCCATTAGCGTTCCATAATCGATGTAGCGAGTGGAACTCACCTTCAAGGCGTAACTATTTTCGACCTTTATATTTTTGCTATGTGCATAACCCAACAAATCTGAATAATAGTTGTATCTGCTGTCAACAAGTTTCCCTACACCATAGCAGTTCGTCAAGGTCAACGCCGTATTTTCGCTTACATAGCCCACAACAGCTGCGATATCAGGACTGTTCTTCGTAGACTCGATGGTAGACTGCGAATAGAAATTGGTGATCTGGATTTCGCCTTTCCCAGAAACAGAGTTTACAAGAACACCAAGATCCGTTGTCGACGAGAAGTACGAATCAATTATTCCCAGATCCCTTATAACAACAACAGAATTCTTCGGAGAAACGATCGATTCAAAAAGACCCGCATTGTCGGGTGAATACAGACCTGAAATCGTGTGGCCGTTTCCGTTGAATTTTCCCGCAAAGTCCACCATCGGTTTCCACACGGCAAAGGTTTCGGCGCTGTCGCTGTTGAGCCAGTCCCAACCATTCAAGACATCCTTATTAACAATGACATCTTTCGTGAGTTCGCCGCAAACGGAAGGATTCGCCGCAGTAGAGTCATTCCCGTTCACAATTTCGGCAAAGCCGTAAAGTTCTGCAGCGGTCGAAATCTGGTAGCAGCCATTCGACAGGGTTGGCGTCTTCGGGCGGATTGTTGCTGCAGTGGCGACGCCTCCAATAAGGAGTGCCGCAGAAACAGAAAGCAGATATCTGGAAATCACGATTCGTCTCCTTCAACTCACTTAAAAATAATAATAAGATAAAACCTAATCAC
Source organism: uncultured Fibrobacter sp. (assembly GCF_947166265.1). Taxonomy (NCBI): domain Bacteria; kingdom Pseudomonadati; phylum Fibrobacterota; class Fibrobacteria; order Fibrobacterales; family Fibrobacteraceae; genus Fibrobacter; species uncultured Fibrobacter sp. The sequence goes on from NZ_CAMVDO010000013.1 coordinate 86,079, forward strand.
TAACCACTAATCACTTTCTACTATATTTCTATCTTTTATCCCCGTGATTCAAATTCAGAACGTTTCGAAATCCTTTGGCGTGCAGGTCCTTCTGGACGGCGCCTCGATGCTTGTAGGCGACCACGAACGCGTGGGCCTCGTGGGCCGCAATGGTTGCGGCAAGTCGACGCTTTTCAAGATGATTCTCGGGCAGGAATGTCTCGATGGCGGCTCGATCGACATCCCGAAAAAATACACGCTCGGCTACCTGCAGCAGCACCTGAACTTTACGCACGCGACCGTACACGAAGAAGCCTGCAGCGTATTAAAGCCCAATGAAGACGGATGGATCGAAGAACACAAGGTCGAAGCGATTCTGTTCGGTCTGGGCTTCGACGAAGAATCCATGCACAAGAGCCCGATGCTGTTGTCCGGCGGTTTCCAGATTCGCCTGAACCTAGCGAAGGTCTTGGCTTCTGAACCCGATATGCTGCTGCTCGACGAACCGACCAACTATCTTGACATCGTGTCGATGCGCTGGCTGAGCCGCTTCTTGCGCAACTGGAAAGGTGAAGTGCTGCTGATTACGCACGATCACCACTTCATGGACGAAGTCTGTACGCATACCGCGGGCATTTTCCGCCACAAGATCCGCAAGGTGAAAGGCAGCGTCGAGAAGCTCCGCGAAACCGTCGCCGAAGAAGAAGAAGTCGCCCAGCGTACGCAGGAAAACGAGGCGAAAAAGAAGGCGCAGCTGGAACAGGTCATCGAACGTTTCCGCTACAAGGCCGCGAAAGCCGCCATGGTGCAGTCGAAAATCAAGGCCGCAGCAAAACTTGCGACCGGCGAACGCCTCACCCACGAGCGCAATCTGGATTTCAGCTTTACCGAAGCGGATTTTCCCGGCAAGCGAATGCTTCAAATCAAGGGCCTTTCGTTCGCGTACCCGAACCGTGCAGAAGACGGAACCGCGCAGGGAATGGGGCCGGAGCTGATTACCGACCTTACGATGGAAGTTTTCAAGGGCGACCGCATCGCAGTCATCGGCCCGAACGGACGCGGTAAAACGACGCTCCTGAACCTGATAGCCAAGGAGCTCTCGCCCACCGCCGGCGAAATCAGCCACAATCCGAACCTGCAGATCAACTATTTCGGCCAGACGAATATCAACCGCCTGAATTTAGACAACACCGTCGAAGAAGAAATCGCCTCGGCCATCGAGGAAGTCTCGCAAAAGAGCCGCGCCCGCGGACTCGCGGGCCTCATGATGTTCAGCGGCGATGCAGCATTAAAGAAGGTGAAAGTGCTGAGCGGTGGCGAACGCAGCCGCGTGCTCCTCGGAAAAATCCTGGCGAGCCCCTGCAACATGCTGCTGCTCGACGAACCGACGAACCACCTCGACATGGAAAGCATCGAAAGCCTAATCGACGCGCTCGACGACTACGAAGGCACCGCGATGGTGGTGACCCATGACGAAGAACTGCTGCACGCCTTTGCGACCAGACTCGTGGTATTCGACGGTGGCAAGTGCCGCATTTTCGAAGGTACCTACGCCGACTTCCTCGAAAAGGTGGGCTGGGCGAGCGAAAAGAAACCGGGCGGTTCCGAATCGGCTAATATTAAAGTTTCAAATATCGACGTGAAAACGGACGCGCCCACCAGCGCTCCCCGCGCAAAAGAAGACCGCAAGGCCCGCGCCGACTACATCGCCGAACGCAGCAAGGTCGTGAAGCCGCTCGAAAAGAAGCTCGCGAAAATCGAAGAAGATATCGCGAAAGCCGAGGCACTCGGCGGAGAACTCGAGGCAAAGCTCGTGACCGCATCCGAAAGCGGCGACGGGAACGCCATTACCGCCATCGCGAAGGACATGGACGACAACAAGAAAAAAGTTGACCAGCTCTACGAGGAATGGGAGCGCGTTAGCGCGGAGCTGGAAGCCGCCCGCGACAAGTACCCTATATAGACCGTTCGCGTGGCGCTATTTCCGGCGATGAATTCCTATCGTCATCGTCTCGTCGGCGCTGCCGCCCTTTTCAAGGCCACTCTTGA